>CAYOXR010000058.1:0-8096 GCA_964407955.1 uncultured bacterium
CTGCTCCAGGGGGACGTGCCGGTCCTGGTGACGTGAGCCGGCCTCGCGCGGCGTCCGCGCGCCGCGCCGGGCCGGCGGGCGGCATCCGGGCGCCCTGGTAAGCTGAAGCGCTATGGCCAAGACGCAGGCTCTCACGCCGCAGTCGCAAGACTTCAGCGCCTGGTACAACGACATCGTCTACCGGGCCGACCTCGTCGACCTCAGCCCGGTGCGCGGCAGCTTCGTGATCCGGCCGTACGGCTACGCCCTCTGGGAGAACATCCAGCGTGAGCTGGACGCCATGTTCAAGGCGTCGGGGCACGAGAACCTGTACTTCCCGCTGCTCATCCCGGTGAGCTTCTTCGAGCGCGAGGCCAAGCACGTGGAGGGCTTCTCGCCGGAGCTGGCGGTGGTGACGCACGCCGGAGGCAAGGAGTTGGAGGAGCCGCTGGCCATCCGGCCCACCTCGGAGACCATCATCGGCGAGCTCTACAGCAAGTGGGTGCAGAGCTACCGCGATCTGCCGCTGCTCTACAACCAGTGGGGCAACGTGGTGCGCTGGGAGATGCGCACGCGTCCCTTCCTGCGCACCTCGGAGTTCCTGTGGCAGGAGGGGCACACCGCCCACGCCACGCCCGAGGAGGCCATGGAGGAGACGCAGCGCATGCTCGACATCTACGCCCGCTTCTCCGAGGAGTTCGGGGCGTTGCCGGTGGTGCGCGGCGAGAAGACCGAGGGGGAGCGCTTCGCCGGCGCGCGCGTGACCCTCACCATCGAGGCGATGATGCGCGACGCCCGGGCGCTGCAGACCGGCACCAGCCACTTCATGGGCGAGAACTTCGCGCGTGCGTTCTCCATCACCTTCAACGACGTGAACAACGTTCAGGCGTACGCGAACACCACCTCCTGGGGTCTGAGCACGCGCTTCATCGGCGCGCTGATCATGACCCACGGCGACGACAAGGGGCTCATCTTGCCGCCCAGGCTGGCCCCGCACCAGGTGGTGATCGTGCCCATCTACCGCGCCGACGACCGCGAGGCCCGGGGCGCGGTGCTGGCCGAGGTCCAACACCTCGCCGACGCGCTGCACGGCCTCGGCGTGCGCGCCCATGTCGACGACCGCGATGGGCTGAGCCCCGGCCGGAAGTTCAACGAGTGGGAGCAGAAGGGCGTGCCGCTGCGCATCGAGCTGGGCCCGCGCGACGTCGGCGAGGGCACGGCGGTGCTGGTCGACCGGCTCTCCGGCGAGAAGCGCAGCCTGCGCCTGGAGACGCTGCCAGACAGCGTGACGGCCGAGCTGGAAACGTTCCAACGCGCCCTGTACGAGCGCGCCCGCGGCTTCCAGGAGGCGCACACCTTCGAGGCGAACAGCTATGACGAGCTCAAGGAGATGGTCGAGCACGGCTTCGTGTACGCCACGCACTGCGGCGATCCCGAGAGCGAACGCCAGATCCAGGAGGAGACCAAGGCGACGGTCCGCTGCATCCCTTTGGAGGGCCCCAGCGCCGAGGGAACGCGTTGCGTCCACACCGGCCGCGAGTCGGCGTACCCGCGCAAGGTCGTCTTCGCGCGCGCCTACTGACAGGCGCTGACGAGCGCGACGCGTTGCGCCCGGCGCCGGGCGGCCCGCGCTAAGATGGAGCATGGCAGTCGATCCGGACGAGCGCTCGCTCGAGGCGCGAGCCGCCGTGCTGCGAGCTGCCGTCCCCGCGGGCGTGCGGGTGAGCTTCGGTGACGGTCGCCGCCGCACCGACCTGACCCTGGCGCTGCTGCGTGGCGAGCGGCTGTCGGTGCTGTCGTTGGCGCCGCGGCTCGGCGACGAGCTCCCCGCCGACGTGGAGATCGTGCGCAGCGCGAGCGTCGGCCGCAGCTTCGAGCTGATGGTCGCCCTCACCGAGAAGCTCGAGCAGCAACCGCTCCGGTCTCCGGAGCGGCGCGCCAAGCTCCGCAGGCTGGCACAGGACCCGCGCAGCGATCACGAGACCGCGGAGTTGCTCGAGGACGGCTGAGCGGCCGGTACGGCCCTTGGCATTGCCTGCGATGGATCCTCGCGGCTCCGGCAGGGTTCCTGTATAGCATCTTGCATAATGCTGGCGGGGCTGCTATACTTCGCCTCCGAGGGCCTCGACCCGCGGTAGCGGGTCGCTCGCCGAAGACCCGGACAGGAGGTGACTCGATGACCAACTTGGCATTCGCGCAACCGTGCACCGCGGCGCCCGAGCTCCGTCTCGCCCGCGCGTGGTTCGTCGACGTCGCCTGCATGGCCGTCACCGGACCCATTGCGTTCAGCGCCGCGGTCGGCGGCGTGCGCCGCTCGCTCGAGGGAGGTCCCCCCAGGGACCCCAGGCCGTAGAACACGGCCCAGCCCGACACGGATGTCGGCCCTCGGCGAGCTCCTCGCCGAGGTTGTTTTTTGCGCGTCCGGAATCGACGCCGGACCCGCCCACCAAGGAGGTAGCCATGATGAACGCCCTGTTGATCTCGGTCGCCCGTGCGCGCGCCGCCGACATGCGGCGCCGGTCGGGCCTGCTGCAACTGAGGCGCGCAGGCTACGCGGACGCCGAGCGCTCGCCCCGCCTCGCCCGCCACTGGACCAACCGCTAGGCCGCCGCCCGACGACGCGTCGCGTGCGGCCCGCCCAGGAACCCAAGCCTTTCGATCACGTTGTGAGGGAGCGCACCATGAACGGATGGCACGGCAGCGTCGCATACGCCGCACGCGAACGCATGAACACACTCCAGGAGGAAGCCCGCAGCGCCCGGCTCGTTCGCGCGGCGCTCGCGGACCGGGACGGCGCCGGCCTGGCCGGCTGGCGCTACCGCGCCGCAGGCGCATTGCGCCGGCTCGCCGACGCGGTCGCCCCACTGCCCGAAGGCGGCGTCGTCCGCAACGGACTCGAGACCAGCGGTGGCCGGCCGCTCGCATGAGCACCGGCCACACGAAACGAAGCGGGCCCGCTGTCGAGGTGCGGGCCCGCTTCGTCCACGGTTCTGCTCAGCCAGAGTCCTCCATCAACTTGCTCAGCCAGAACGACCGCGTGGGGAACGCGGCGAAGGGGTTCTCGATGCGCGGCGGACGACCCCGCAAGCGCCGAACGAGGGTCTCCATGCGCTCGAGCTCGAGGCGCGCCAGGGCACCCTCCCATCCGTGCACCAGGGTGTCCTCGACGGCGCCCAGCCGGCGTGCGCGCGTGCGCTCGGGAAGGGTGCCCGTGGCGAGGGTGGCCTGGGTCAGGGATCGAAGGACGGATGGCAACGACCTCATGGCGTCAGGCTAACCGCCCACGCCTCTCGGGACTCTTACGCCGTTCTGTCGCGATTCTTACAAGCCCGCACGTGCCGCCCGGAGCGAAGCGCGCGCCCGCAGAGGGCGCCGATCAGTCGCTTCGGATGCCGTCCAACACCCGTTGCACCTCGCGCCAGCGGAGGTCGCGCCGTAGCGACCCGGTGGACACATAGGCGAAGGGGCCGTCTCCCCGGAAGCGCGTCACCATGACGTCCCAGCGCATGCGGGGGCGCGCCAGCGGCCGGTAGAGCACGGCCGATGCGCCCAGATCGTTGTCGAAGTGGTAGATGCGTTGCCGCCACTCCTCGAACAGCCGGACCAGGTCGGCGTAGGCGCGCTCCAGCGCCTCGTCGGCCAGCAGTCGGTAGGGACCCTCGTAGACCAGGAAGTCGGCGTGCCTGTCCGTGAACTCGTCGAGCAGCTCGGACACGTCCATGGACGATTGTAGGCAGTGGCCGGCAGGCATGACCGTGACCTTCTTGACGCTTCCGGCGCCGTTCCCGCGCGGCGCTCATGCCAGGGCCAGAAGCGTCACGCCCGCCACCATCCCGACCGCGGCCAGCAGCCGGCGCGCCCCCTGGCCCTCGGCGAGCAGGCGCGTACCCATGAGCGTGCCCAGCAGGATGCTGACCTCGCGTGCGGGCGCCACCAGGCTGATGGGGGTGAAGGTCATCGCCGTGAGCACCAGGATGTAGGCGAGTGGGCTGAGAACGGCGATGCCTACGGCTTCGCGGCGCGCCGAGCGCCACGCCGCTGCGAGCGTCGTCCGGCCACGCCACGCGAGCGGGAGCAGCAGCAGGCAGCGCCCCGCCTCCGAGAGGTAGCTGTACAGCAGCGGCGCCGCCCCCAGGTGGCCCACGGCGAAGCCGTCCCAGACGGTATACAGGGCGATGAAGACGCCCGTCGCCAGGCCGAAAAGCACCGCCGGTCGCGCCGTGCGGGTGGCGGTCGTGCCGCCCGCGAGGACGAACACGCTGACGACCACCAGCCCCGCGCCCGCCAGGCCCGCCGGGCCGGGTCGCTCGCCCAGCACCGCGACGGCCAGGACGGCGGCCAGAGCCGGCCCGCTGCCGCGCGCCAGCGGGTACACCAGCGACAGGTCGCCCGCCCGGTAGCCGCGTTGCAGGGTCACGAAGTAGGCGACGTGCAGGCCGCTGCTGACCGCGGCGAAGACCACCTGCACCCACAGCAGCACGGGGTGCGCCAGCAGCACGTACAGCGCCACCGCGGGCGCGTAGAGCACGAGCGTAAGCGTGGCGAACAGCCACACGAACTCGACGCCGCCGCGAGCGCGTTTGGCGAGCAGGTTCCAGGTGGCGTGCAGCCCCGCGGCGACCAGGACGAGCGCCAGCGCCAGCGGGGTCACGCGCGCGCCGCCACCGGCCGAGGCTAGGCCTCTTCCTCCAGGGTGCGATCCAGGTAGGCGTCGAGGTCCGCCTGCGCGGGCCGGAGCACCGTCTCGAGCCAGGCGTCGCGCTCGAAGGCCAGCAGGCGCAGATCCCACACGTCGGCGGAGAGCTCGGAGCCGGAGACGGGCTCAAGCAGGTAGCTGCCGCTGGACGGACGCATGTACGTCTGCGACCGGAGCTCGGTGTCGTAGGTCCAGTAGGCGACGGTCACGAAGTCGTAACTGCTGCCCTGATGCACGGCCACGAAGCCGACCCCGTAGCGGCCGGCGGTGCTGGCCGGTTGGGGCAGGAAGGCCAGCGCCGTCTCCGTGGCGGCGCGCAGCAGCGCCTCCGAGGGCTGCTTGCTGTGATGCAGCAGGTTGTAGAGCTTGAGACGCCAGCCCTTCGCTTCCTCGAGCCTCACGAAGTGGATCCGCCGGGGACGGTAGGGAAGCTCCATGCGGCCATCTTAATGCGCTCCGTGGGGGCGTCAGCTGGCATACTTGGGGGCATGGCCGAGGTCGTTGCCCTCTACGCAGGCAGGATCCAGTCGCGGGACTTCGGCGGTCGCCGCGCCGACACCGCCATCGCCAAGACGGAGGTCCACGGTCCGGTGTGGGTGGGCCGGCTGGGGCTGAAGGGGGACGACCAGGCCGACAAGCGCAACCACGGTGGCGAGGCGCGGGCGCTGTGCGTCTATCCCGAGGAGCGCTATGCCTACTGGGAAGGGCGTCTGGGGCGCCGGCTGGCCCCGCCCGCGTTCGGCGAGAACGCGCGCGTGGCGGGTCGGCTCGAGGACGAGGTGGCGCTCGGCGAGGTGTGGCAGGTGGCCGGCGTGCGCCTACAGGTCACCGAGCCGCGCGTGCCGTGCTGGATGCCCGGCGCGCACAACGCTGAGCCGCAACTCACCGCCTGGATGGCCGATAGCGGATTCACCGGCTACCTGCTGCGCGTGCTCGAGGAGGGCGAGATGGAGGCCGGCGCGCCCGTCACCGTCATCGAGCGCCCGGCGCGCCCGCTCACCGTCATGGAGCTCAACCGCCTCTACTTCAAGGATCGTGACGACGCTGCCGGTCTTCGCCGGGCACTGGCTGCCGACGGGCTGCTGGACGAGTGGCGCACCATCCTCGAGAAGCAGCTCGTGCGCGCCGGCAGGTCCGATCAGCCGTCGACGTAGGTCAGCCAGTCCTCGAAGGCGTCGATGCGCCCGTGCACCACGTCCAGGTAGGTCTTGCGCATCGCCAGCGCGAACGGGCCCGCCACGCCGTCGCCGATCGGTCGGCGATCGATGGAGGCCACCGGCGTGACCTCGGCGGCGGTGCCCACCATGAACACCTCGTCGGCCGTGTACAGCTCGTCACGGGTCGCCATGGTGCTCTCGACGCGCGTCCCCTGCCACTCGGCGATGCGGATGACGCTGTCACGCGTGATGCCGCGCAGGTTCACCGAGTGGGCGATGGGAAAGAGCACGCCGTTCCTGACCATGAACAGGTTCTCCCCCGAGCCCTCGGCGACGAAGCCCTCCTTGTCGAGCAAGACGGCCTCGTCGAAGCCGTTGGCGCGGGCCTCCTGGTTGGCGAGAACCGAGTTCACGTAGTTGCCGCCCGCCTTCGACTTGGTGGGCATGATGTCGCCGGCGCTGCGGCGCCAGGAGCTGGTCATGAGGGCCACGCCCTTCTGTACCCCCTCGTCGCCCAGGTACGTGCCCCAGGGCATCGTGGCCACCATGAAGTGCACACGGTTGCGTCCCGGGTTCACCCCGAGTGACTCGGCGCCATACCACAGCAGCGGCCGGATGTAGCAGGACTTGCGGCCGTTGGCGCGGATGGTCTCGAGAATGGCGCGGTCGATCTCATCCGCCGTCACCGGCGACGGCATGCCGAGGATCTTCGCGGAGTCGAGCAGGCGTCGGGTGTGCTCGGGCAGGCGGAACACCGCCGCCCCGCGCGTCGTCTCGTAGGCGCGGATGCCCTCGAAGACGCTCGTGCCGTAGTGCAACGCGTGGGTGAGGACGGAGACCTTGGCTTCCTCCGGTGCGACCAGCGCCCCCTCGAACCAGATCTGGCCGGTGTCCACCGCCGAGGTGGTGGGGGGTGCGCCCTTGGACTGAACCGTCATCGTTACCTCCTGGATCGACTGGCGCCATCATAAGCCTCCCGAAACGACTCCCCGCGGACCGCGAGCGACAACACCGGTTCCGGTGTCGGCCCTCCAGAACGGGGCTCGCGGGCTGGGTACACTACCCTCATGACGATCCTCGTGACGGGCGGTGCGGGCTACATCGGCAGCATCACGGCGGAGCGCCTGCTCGCACGCGGGCACCGGGTGGTGATCCTGGACAACCTCGTCACCGGTCACAGGGCCGCCGTGCCGCGCGGCGCGGCATTCGTCCAAGCCGACATCGCGGACGCGCGCAGGGTCGGGGCGGCGCTGGAGGAGCACGGTGTGGAGGCGGTCATCCACTTCGCCGCCTACTCGCTGGTGGGCGAGTCGATGGAGCAGCCGCTGCGGTACTTCCGCAACAACACGGCCGGCAGCTTGCACCTGCTGGAGGCGATGATGGCGGCCGGCGTGAAGCGCTTCGTGCTCTCAAGCACGGCCGCCCTGTTCGGGACGCCGGACGCGGTACCGATCCCCGAGGACGCGCCGATCCGGCCCGAGAGCGTGTACGGCGAATCCAAAGCGCTCGTCGAGCGCATGTTGAGCTGGCTCGGCCGCACCGCCGGCGTCGGCTTCACCACGCTGCGCTACTTCAACGCCGCCGGAGCCAGTTCCGACCTGGGTGAGGACCATCGACCCGAGACGCACCTGATCCCGCTGGTGCTCCAGGTGGCGGCGGGTCGGCGTGAGGCGGTCGCCGTGTACGGCGAGGACTACCCGACGGCCGACGGGACCGCCGTCCGCGACTACGTCCACGTCCTCGATCTGGCCGATGCCCATGTGCTCGCCGTCGAAGCGCTCGGGGAGGGAGAGGCCCACGCCTACAACCTGGGGAGCGGGCAGGGGTTCTCGGTGCGCCAGGTGATCGAGACGTGCCGGCGCGTCACCGGCCGGGCCATCGCCGAGCGCGCCGCACCCCGCCGAGCGGGCGATCCGCCCGAGCTGGTCGCGGACTCGTGGCGCATCCGGGACGAGCTCGGCTGGCGGCCTCAGCACGCCGCGCTGGAGGCGATCGTGGACTCGGCCTGGCGCTGGCACACGGCCCATCCCACCGGCTACCCGGAGTGACGGCGCGCCGCCTTCATCGTTGCGTGGGGCCCGCCGGTTCTCATCGGTGCGTGTGTTATGAAGGTGCGGTCGACGGTGGGGGCACCTGCGGCGGCGCGAGGCTGCGCCGTGCGCCGGGCAACGCGAATCGGAGGCGCCGCAGCGAGGGCGCCATGCTAGGCTGTGCTGATTTGGAGAATGCCATGAGACGACTCGTGTTCCTGCTCGTGCTCGTGC
>CAYOXR010000059.1:0-4112 GCA_964407955.1 uncultured bacterium
CGTCGGCTCCAGGAAGAAGCCCGGGTTCCGGGGCGAGCCGCCGGTCACCAGGCGACTGCCCGACGCCTTGCCCTGCTCCACGTAGCCGAGCACGCGCGTACGCTGCTCCTCGCTGATGAGCGGGCCCATGGTGGTGCTGTCGTCGAGGCCCGGGCCCAGCCGGGCCTGCCGTGCCTGCTCGGCGAGCTTCTCCACCACCTCGTCGAGCACGCCGCGCTGCACCAGCATGCGGCTGCCGGCGGTGCACAGCTGCCCCTGGTTGTAGAAGATGCCGAGCCCCAGCCCGAACAGCGCCGTGTTCATGTCGGCGTCGTCGAAGACGATGCTCGCCGACTTGCCTCCGAGCTCGAGCGAGACGCGCGCCAGGCGGCTGGCGGCCTCGGCCATGATCTGCTTGCCGACGGCGGTCGAGCCGGTGAAGGTGATCTTGTCGACGCCGGGGTGCTCGACAAGCGCCTTGCCGGTGCGGCCGTCGCCGGTCACGACGTTGACCACGCCCTTGGGAAGACCGATGCCGTCGAGGATCTCGGCGAAGCGCAGGGCGCTCAGCGGCGTCTGCTCGGCGGGCTTGAGGACCACCGTACAGCCCGCCGCCAGGGCCGGCGCGAGCTTCCAGGAGGCGATGAGCAGCGGGAAGTTCCAGGGCACGATGGCGGCCACCACCCCGACCGGTTCGCGCAGCGTGTAGTTGAACATGCTTCGCGCAGACACGGGCACGGTGCGGCCGCCGATGGTGGGTGCCAGCCCCGCGAAGTAGCGGAAGTGGTTGGCCGCGAGCGGGATGTCCCCCCGGCGCGACTCCCGGTACGGCTTGCCGTTGTCGAGCGTCTCGATCTCGGCGAGCTCGTCGGCGTGCGCCTCGATCGCATCCGCCACGCGCGTCAGCCAGCGGGAGCGCTCCAGCGGCGGCATGCGCCGCCAGTCGTCGAACGCGGCGCGGGCCGCGGTTACGGCGGCGTCGATCTCGGCCGGCCCCGCGAAGGGTACCTCGGCGAGGGTGGCGCCATTGGCGGGGTTGACGGTGGGGAAGCCGTCCGCGGCTCCCGTGAAGGCGCCGCCGATGTACAGGCGCTTGTCGCGGCCCAGGTAGCGTTCGGTGTCTGCGTGCATGCTCACCTCCGGAGCGGTGCCGCGGCGTGGCCCGCCGGCCGGCCGGCCGCGATCATGTGCGCTCGAGCGTTTCCAGGACGATCTCGAGCAGGGGGGCGGGGTCGCGCAGGTCGGGCAGCACCCGCGCGGCACCTGCCTGGGTCAGCGCCTCGGCGCTCCAGCGGCCGGTGGCGACGCCCACCACCGGCACGTCGTGGCCACGACCGGCCTCGACGTCGCGCGGCGTGTCGCCCACCAGCAGCATCGCCGGCGCTTCGCCGGCGCCGCGGCTCGCCAGGTAACGGCCGCGGGCCAGCGGCACCAGTGCCGCCCGGTCGGCCGCCTCGTCGCCACAGGCGTGCACTGCGAAGGGCTCGTTGCGTCCCGGGCGCACCAGCCCGGCGGCCTCCAGCTTCAGCGTCGCCACGCTGGCGTAGTTGCCCGTGAGGATGCCGAGCGTCACGGCCGGCTCGCGCGCGAGCCGCGCTACGGTGGTGGCTGCGCCGGGGAGCGCGCGCATGCGGTGCGCCTCGCGCTCGAGCGCCGCCAGGTACAGCGGCAGGAAGTCGGTGGCGCGGGAGCGCAGGTCGAGGCTCGGGTGGCGCTCGGCGAGCTCCAGGTAGATGGCGGGGTCGAGCTTGCCCGAGGGGTCCAGGCCGTCCACCGTGAAGGCGTCGCCGAACAGCGCCGAGCCGGCGGCGAGCAGCGCCCGGCTGCCGGCACCGTTGGGGCTGACCAGGGTGCCGTCGATATCGAACAGCACCAGCGCGCCGCGTTGGGTCACGGCCGCTGCCTCCCTCCGCCCGCCGATCCCCGGCGCCAGCGCTCGCGGAGCCCGGCGAAGCTCGTCTCCAGCGCGCTGCGCGGCAGGATCACCTGTGTCGTGGCGCCCTCGCCGACGGTGTCGCCGAGCTCGCTGACGGCGCTCACATCGGCGTAGATGCGGTTGCCCTCGCGGGCGCGAAACCGGGCGCGCAAGCTCACGCGCATCCCCGGCAGGGCCGAGGCCAGGTGGCGCACGCTCACCTCGGAGCCGATGCCCTCCTCGCTCGGCTCGAGGAACGGCAGGATGATCTTGCGGCTGACGAGCTCGACGTGCTTGGCGAGCCAGTAGGTGGCGTAGACGGGGTGCAGGCGGCCCAGCCCGGGTTGGTCCTGCTCGAAGTCGACGGTCATGGCGTCGGTCACCACGACGTCGTGGCGCATCTCGAAGCCTTCAGGGATGGGTTTCATGGCGTCACAGCGCGCGCTCGTCGACGGTGCGGCGCAGCTTGCCGCCCTCCGAGCGCGGCGCCGCCCCGGGCGCCAGCAGGCTGACGGTCACGGTGATGCCCGCACCGGCGGTGTCGCTCACGGTGTTCCTCCAAGGGGCCCCGGCGGCGTGCGGCATCACTATAGCGCGGCGCCGTCGCCGCACGCGGCCGCGAGCGCGCGCGGGCCTCACGGCTCGGAGCGCGCCAGGGCGGCATCCACCTGCACCGCCAGGTGCAAGCGGGCGAGCGTCTCGGGGCGGTGCAGCGGCTGCCCGACCAGCGACTCGATGCGCTTGAGCCGGTAGCGCAGCGTGTTGGGGTGGATGTGCAGCTCCCGGGCGAGCGTCCGCAGGTCGTCCGGGCTCGCCAGGTAGGCGACGAGGGTGCGCCACAGCCGGCCGTCGTCGGCGGCGATGAGCGTTCCCACCAGGCCGTCGCGAAAGGCGCGCAGGTTCTCCTCCGGCTGCTGCGTGAGGACCCAGCTCACCGGGTCGAAGGTCTCGAAGCGCGCGGTGCCCTCGGGACCGGGGAGCGACTGCAGGGCCAGCACGGCCTGGCGGTAGGCGTCCGCGACCCCCGTGGGGTCGTGGTGGGGGCGGCTGAGGCCGAGACGCAACAAGGCCTGCGGCGCAGCGGCTTGCAGCGCGCGTCGCAGAGCCTCGCCCTGGGGTCCCGCGGCGCCGCTGGCGAACACCCACAGGCTGTGCTCGCTTCGCGCCTCGGAGAGCGTGCCGACGCCGAGGGACTGGAACAGCTCGTCGCCCGCGGCGCGCAGGGCGTCGAGCGTCGGGCCGCGTTCGAGACGGCTCCGGCGCGCTCCCGGCGCTGCCCCGAGCTGCGCCACGGCGACGGTGTAGGGGTTGCCCGCCACCAGGCCGGCGTCGACCAGCCGCGGTGCCAGCTCGGCGGCGGACCGCGGCCGCGCCAGCCACTCGGCCAGCAGCGCCGCACGGCGCGCCTGCTCGCCGCGTGCCTCCGCCTCGCGGCCGAGGGCGGTCACCGCCAGCAAGGTGCGCGTGAGCTCGAGCCAGGGCAGGCTGTGCTCGCGTCGGGCGCTGGCGAGCAGCACCGACCGCACCCGTCCGGCCGTGGCCACCGGCAGCACCCATGCCTCCGTGCCTGCCAGGCGCATGCGCCCCTCGGGAAGTTCGGTCGCTGGCTGCCCGCCGGGCCGCCACGGCAGGTCGCCGGCGCGCGCCAACGCCGTGCCCCACGGCGCCACCAGCACGCTGCTCTCGCCGGTGAGGCGGTGAACGCGCTCCAGCAGCTCGCGCTCGGGCTTGGGGCCGTCGAGGGCGCGCAGCAGGAAGCGTTGCACGCTCCCTGCGCCGCGTGCCGCAACGTCTGCTTCGGCCGCCAGCACGCGTAACGCGGAGGCCTCGAGGCGCGCCACGCCGACGCTAGGCGGCAGCGACAGCAGCGCCGTGCCCAGCTCGTGAGCGCGCCTGAGCAGGGCGGGCGGCACGTCGCGGCGCTGCGGCGTGAGGGCGTAGACCAGCACGGCGGGCGGGGGCGCGAAGAGGGGGTCGGGCCGCGGCCGGGACCGGCGGTAGGCGGCCTCGGTCCAGCGCAGGTCGCCGGGGGCGAGCCAGGGCCGGTCCACGGCCAGGTCGGCCGAGCGGATCGCGTCGAAGACGACCTCGCCGGCCGTCCCGGCCGCCGGCGGGACGTGGACGCCCAGCGTGAGCGAAGGATCGTCGAGCAGCGCCTGCAGCCTGGCCACCGCGTTGGCTCCTCTCCGGGCCGAAGGACCCGTGCCATTGTCGAGAT
>CAYOXR010000060.1:0-3985 GCA_964407955.1 uncultured bacterium
AACGTGGTGGACGATCACCTGATGGGCATCACCCACGTCATCCGCGCCGAGGAGTGGGTGACCAGCACGCCCATCCACGTCCAGCTCTACCGCGCCGACGGCTGGGAGCCGCCGGCGGTCATCCACCAGCCGCAGTTGCGCAACCCCGACAAGAGCAAGGTGAGCAAACGCAAGCTCGACACCTCGGTGGAGTCGTACCGCTCGCAGGGCATCCTACCCGAGGCGCTGTTGAACTTCCTCGCCACCATGGGCTGGAGCATGCCGGACGGGCGCGAGTTCTTCTCGCTGGACGACATGATCGGCAATTTCGACATCACGCGCGTGTCGCTGGGCGGGCCGGTGTTCGACCTCAAGAAGCTCCGCTACTTCAACGCCAGGTACCTGCGCGACGTGCTGACGCTCGAGGAGGTGGCGCGCCGGGTCGCACCACTGCTGGAGGAACGCGGGCTGTCGTGGAGCGATCACGATTACCTGCTCGATGTGGTGGACGTGCTGCGGCCACGCTCCGAGACGCTGGTGGACCTCGCCGACGGCGCCGGCTACTTTTTCACCGAGGACGTGCGTTACGACGCGTCGGCCAGGAAGCAGCTCGCTGCCGGCCAGAAGTACCTCGAAGACCTCGAGCGCGAGCTTTCCATCCTCGAGTTCTTCGACTTCGACGGCGTCGACGAGCTGCTTCACGACTACGTGCAGGCGCAGAGCGTTGGCATGGGGAAGGTGATGCAGCCGTTGCGTGCGGCCCTCACCGGCACCACCAGCGCACCCGGCGTCACCGACCTGGTCACCATCCTCGGCAAGCGCCGCGTCCTGAGGCGGATCGGCCAGGCGCTCAGCGCCATCAACCAGGGTCTGCTCGATGACAACCCACAGCGCCCCGACGAGGAGGGCGGCGACGGGCGCGTGCAGGCGAGGCGCGCCGGCAAGGGGACGCACAAGCGCCCCGAGCAGGCGGCGCCGAAGGGCGAAGGCAAGGCCGACGGGGCCCCCCAGAAGCGAGATCGGGCGGGATGAGCTGGTTCGACCGCCTCCGACAGGGGCTGTCGCGAACCCGCGACGTGCTCGCCGCCGAGGCGGGCTCCGACTGGGAGATGGACTGGGACGACCTGGAGATCGCACTCATCGCCGCAGACGTAGGCGCGGCACTGGCCGCCGAGGTGGTGGCCGAGGCGCGCAAGGAGCGCGAGCGCGGCACCAAGTTCCGCGACGCCCTGGAGCAGGCCCTGCTCGATCAGCTCGAGCCGGACCGCATGCGCCAGAAGCTGCGGCGGGTGGGGTTCGAGCTGGACGTCAAGCGCAACGTCGTGGAGACCCACGGCAAGGTGGTCATGGTGATCGGCGTGAACGGCGTCGGGAAGACCACGACGATCGCCAAGCTGGGGCAGTACTACCGGGCGCACGGCCGCAGCGTCATGTTCGCCGCCGGCGATACCTTTCGCGCCGCCGGCAGCGCCCAGCTTGCCGTCTGGGGCGAGCGGCTGGGCATCCCCACGGTCACCGCGCCGGACGGCGCCGATCCGGGTGCGGTGGCGTTCGATGCCGCCCGCTCCCGCGCCGCCCGCGGTCACGACCTTCTCTTCGTCGACACGGCGGGCCGCCTGCATACGCAGCACAACCTCATGGAGGAGCTCGGCAAGGTCAAGCGCGTCGTCGGCAAGGCGGACCCGGGCGAGCCGGGCGAGGTGTGGCTGGTGCTGGATGCCGTCACCGGTCAGAACGGCCTGGAGCAGGCCCGCCGCTTCCATGACGCCGTCGGGGTGACCGGCGTGATCGTCACCAAGCTCGACGGCACCGGCAAGGGCGGCATCCTGCTACGCATCGCGCGGGAGCTCGCGCTACCCATCAGGTTCGTGGGCGTGGGCGAGGCGGCCGAGGATCTTCAACCCTACGACGCGGCGGCGTTCGTCCGCGCCCTGCTCGACATGCCGCGCGCCGCGGCTTGAGGCGCACGGCGTCCGGGCCCGGCTCGCCGGCGATCATGCAGGCCTCGCTGCTGCTGCTGAGCGCCACCGCGCAGGAGGCACGGGCGAGCGTCGACGCTCTTCACGGCGAGGCGCTGGCCTGCGGCTGGGGGCAGGCGTGGCACGCGCGCGTGTCGACGTCGGACGTGGTGCTGCTGGCGGCCGGCGTCGGGAAGGTCAACACGGCCGCCGGACTGGCGCTCGCCCTGGAGCGCTGGCAGCCACCGGCCGTGATCCAGTTCGGCATCGGCGGGGCCTACCTGGGCAGCTTCCTCAGCATCGGCATGGCGGCCGTCGCCGCGAGCGAGCTCCACATCGACTGCGGCGCCGGTGAGGGCGCAGCCTGGCAGGATCTGCGCGCTCTGGGGCTGCCGCTGCTGGCCGGCCCGCCAGCGCTGTACAACCAGATCCCCACCGACCCGGGCTTGAGCCGTGTTCTGGCGGAGGCCGCGGGGCTCCCGGTCGTGCCGTTCGCCACGTCCGAGCGCGTCACCGCCGACTTAGACGAGAGCGAGCGCCTGCAGAGCGCGTTCGACGTCGCGATCGAGTCCATGGAGGGGGCCGCGGCCGCGCAGGTGTGCGCCGCGCGGGGCGTGCCGTTCGCGGAGGTGCGGGCGGTCAGCAACGTCGTCGGCGAGCGCAACCGGGCGGCCTGGGACGTACCCGGGGCCATCCGCGGCATCGGCCGCGTGCTGGAGACGGCGCTTCCGGTCCTGGCCGTCGGCTCGTGACGCTGCTGCGATCGATCCCGTTGTGGGGGTACTTCATCGTCCTGGGCCTCGGCTTCGTGACCGCTCACCTGCTCGCCTACCGCCCCGCCCCGGACATGGCACGCGGCCGGCGGCTGGCCGGGCGCTGGACGTCTTCGCTGCTGTTGCTCGTGGGCCTGTTGCTGGTCTCCAACCGCCACCTGGGCAGCGTCCTGCCGGCGTTGCTGTTGGCCGTCGGTGGCGGAATCCTGAGCGGCCGCACCGCGCCTGCACCGGGCCAGCGGCGGGACCGGAACGAAGACGACCAGCCGCCGTAGGCGTGGCCGGCCGCCCGGAGTCGCGCGCTATACTCCGCGCATGCCTCTCGTGACTGGGCTCGAAATCCTTGCCCCCGCCCGCGCCGAGGGCTACGGGGTAGGTGCGTTCAATACCAACGACATGGAGATCACGCAGGCGGTTCTGGAGGCCGCCGAGGAGAGTCGCAGCCCCGTCCTGCTGGCACTCTCCGAGGGCGCGCTGCGCTACGGCGGCGCCGCCTTGGTGCAGCTCGTGACGGCCATGGCTGCCGGCGCCAGCGTGCCCGTGGCCGTCCACCTCGACCACGGCTCGTCCTTCGAGTCCTGCATACGCGCCGTCCGCTCCGGCTTCACGTCGGTGATGATCGACAAGTCGCATGAGGAGGAAGCCGTCAACGTTCGCGAGACGGCGCGTGTGGTCGAGGCCGCGCATGCGGCCGGCGTGAGCGTGGAGGCGGAGATCGGCAGGCTCGGCGGCGTCGAGGAGCACGTCGTCGTGAGGGCGGACGAGGCGTTCCTGACGCGGCCCGAGGAGGCCGAGCGCTTCATGGCGGCCACCGGCGCCGACACCCTGGCCGTCGCCATCGGCACCTCCCACGGCGCCAACAAGGGCCGCGGCCGGCCCTACATCGACCACCAGCGTATCCGCGAGATCGCCGTGCGCGTCCCCAACCCGCTCGTCATGCACGGCGCCAGTGGCGTCCCGGCAGCTTTGGTGGAGCGCTTCAACTCGGCCGGCGGGGTCCTCGAGGATGCCAGCGGGATCCACGTGGACGACGTCCGCCAGGCGGTGACCGAAGGCATCGCGAAGATCAACACCGACACCGACCTCCGGCTTGCCTTCACAACGCGGGTGCGCGAGGTGCTGGCGGCGACCCCCGCCGAGTTCGACCCGCGCAAGATCCTCGGCCCGGCGCGCGAAGAGATGCGCGCCCTGGTCAAGGAACGGCTGGCGTTGTTCGGGTCGGTGGGACGGGCCTGAGCACGGCACGCGCGTCCGGCGGCCCGCCCGTGCTCAAGC
>CAYOXR010000061.1:0-2769 GCA_964407955.1 uncultured bacterium
TCTCGGCGGCGAGGTTGGGGCCCGACAGCACCGCCAACGTGCTCCCGGGCCGCGCCTCGGCCACCACCTGGCTGAGCCTCAGGAACCGCGCCGGCTCGATGCCCTTGCTGGCCAGAACCAGCGGCGGAGGCACCTCGGGCAGGCCGCTCGCGAGGGCGCGCACGGCGCGGCTGGGCACCGCCACGAACGCCAGCTCGACGCCCGTCAGGGCCGCTTGCAGGTCTGCCGTGGGCGTCAGGGTGGGGGGCAGCGGCGCCCCCGGCAGGTACTGGGCGTTCTCCCGAGCCCGCGCCATCGCCGCTGCGTGATCGGGCCGCCTGGCCCAGAGGTTCACGGCGTGGCCCGTGCCGCTCAGCAACAGGGCGAGCACGGTTCCCCACGCGCCGGCTCCGAGCACGGCCACCGGTGCGGTGGCGCCGTCGCCCGCGATACCTGACGTGTGGGACATGCTCACAGCCTATCAGGGTGCTAGTATGGCCCCCGGCGCCGGCCTTGCCGGGCGGCGGGCCCGCGCTGCAAGCCATGCGCGTGGAGGATGCATGCCGATCTACGTCTACAAGAACCTGAAGACCGGCGAGACGTTCGAGGTCAGCCAGCGTATCACCGAGGCTGCGCTCACCGAGCACCCCGAGACGGGCGATCCTGTGAAGCGCGTGGTGCAACCCGTGGGGATCGCCTTCAAGGGAGCCGGGTTCTACGTGAACGACAGTCGCGCCGGTGCGACGGAGCCGTCCAAGACCGCCAAGGCCGCCAAGGGCGCCTCCGCCGGGGCGTCCACCGACTGACGGATCGGCGCAGGTCGCGACGCGTACGCAGGACGCGGCCGGCGGTCCCTGTCTGCACGCCTCAATGCCCGGCGGGCGGCACGAAGCGGACCTCGAACAGCTTGGGCCAGAGCTTGCCGGTGAGGAAGAAGCGCTTGGCGGCGCTGTCGTACGCGATGCCGTTGAGCACGGCGTCGGGATTGTCCATCTTGGGTAGGGACGAACGCAGCGGCGAGGCGTCGATGACGGCCGTAACGCGGCCGGATGCCTTGTCGATCACCAGGATCTGATTCGTGAGCCACACGTTGGCGTAGATGCTGCCGCCCACGCACTCCAGCTCGTTGACGTTCTTGACCGGCTTGCCGCCGCGCCGCACGGTGATGGATCCCTCGGCGGCGAACGTGTCCGGGTTGCGCTTGGTGATCGACGCGCTGCCGTTGCTCATGTAGAGCGCCTCGCCATCGAAGCACAGTCCCCAGCCCTCGCCGTGGTAGTGAAAGCGGCCGAGCGGATTGAAGGTCGCGCGGTCCCAGATGAAGGCGACGCCCGCCTTGTAGGTGAGCTGGACCAGGCGCTCGCCCACCAACGCCAGGCCCTCACCGAAGTAGGGCGGTGGGAGTGAGCGCTGGCGGACCACCGCACCGCTCTCGGGGTCGACCTCCCGCAGGCTGGAGCGTCCCACCAGGCCAGTGCTCTCGTAGAGGTAGCCGTCGGCGTAGAGGAGCCCTTCCGTGAAGGCGTTGCTGTCGTGCGGGAAGGTGGCGGCCACGTCGACGGTGAGCTTGGGCGGCCCCTGGTCGCAGGCACTCAGCGTCAACAACGCCGCCGCCGCGAGCACGAGCGCCGCCATCCGCCGGAGGACCAGTTTGCTCCCCACGGACGCCATCCTAGCCCGTGGCGTGCGGCGCGTTGCGCCCTGAGGCCTCAGCCATCGGGGCAGCGCAGCTCGACCGCCGACCAGACGCGCTCGGCGATGCCCTCCGCGTCCTCGGTGGCGTCGATGGTCAGCCACGCGGCGTCGGCGGCGGCCTGCGCAAGGAATCCCTCACGCACGCGGCGATGGAACGCCAGGCCGGCCCTCTCCAGGCGATCCTCGACGCCGCGGCCCGCGACACGCCGGAGCCCCTCCACGGGATCGAGATCCAGCAGCACCGTGAGGTCCGGCCGCAGCCCGAGTGTGGCGCGCGCCGTGAGCGACTCGACGAAAGGCAGCTCGAGCCCGCGCCCGTACCCCTGGTAGGCGATGGAGGCCGCGGCAAAACGGTCGCTCACCACCACGTCGCCTCTCGCCAACGCCGGGCGGATCACCTCGCGGACGTGCTGGGCCCGGCTGGCGCTGTAGAGCAGGAACTCCACCAGCGGGTCGATGGTGACGTCGGCATGGAGCAGCAGCTCGCGGATGGCGTCGCCCGTGGGCGTGCCGCCCGGCTCGCGGGTGGTGGTGACGGACCGGCCACTCGTCCGCAGGCGCCTTGCCAGAAGGGCGACCTGCGTGGACTTGCCGGCGCCTTCCGGCCCTTCGAACACGATGAAGCAGGGGCTCGCCACTACAACCCTGTCGGCAGCAGGATGAACTCGGTAGCGAGGCCGAACTCCTCGCGCAGCCTGTCCCCGAGGAGGTTCACGCCGACGGTCTCGGTCATGTAGTGGCCGGCGTAGAGCGCGTTCATGCCGCGCTCGAACACCTCGTTGAAGACATCGTGCTTGGGCTCGCCCGTGAGGAACGCATCGAGCCCCTGGTCCGCGGCCGTCACGACGTCCCAGGCGGCCGCGCCGCTGACGATGCCGAGGCTCTCGACGGCCATCTCGCCGCCGGCGTGAACCAGGACCGACTCGCCGAGGGCCTTCTCGATGCGGTCGGCGAGATCGTGAAGGTCCACGGCTTCGGGAAAGCGCCCCTTGCACCCCAGCGGCAGCCCCTTGAACGTGCCGAAGTCCTCGAGCGCCTCGAGCTTGAGGATGCGGGCCAGACCCCAGTTGTTGCCGACCTCGCGGTGGGCGTCGA
>CAYOXR010000062.1:0-2345 GCA_964407955.1 uncultured bacterium
CGGCAGACCCACATTCGGCCGGGAATGGCTCGCTGATGCGCCTGGCTCCGGTGGCGTTGGCGTTTGCCGGGAGCCCTGAGCGCGCGATGGACCTGGCGGGGGAGAGCTCGCGTACCACGCACGGCGCGCAGTCCTGCATCGACGCCTGCCGGTACTTCGCGGGCCTGCTCGTGGGCGCGCTGGAGGGGCGTTCGAAGGGTGAGCTGCTGGCGCCGCGTTTCAGCCCCGTCGATGGGTATTGGGAGACGCACCAGCTACATCCGGAAATCGACGAGGTTGCGGCGGGCTCGTTCCGGCGCCGGGAGCCGCCCGTGATCGTGGGGAGCGGATGGGTGGTGCGTTCGCTCGAGGCCGCCTTGTACGCCCTTGCGGGCACCTCGTCGTTCGAGGAGGGCGCGCTGAGGGCGGTGAATCTCGGTGATGACGCGGATACGACCGGGGCGATCTACGGGCAGCTGGCTGGCGCGTTCTACGGGGTCGAGGCGATCCCTGAACCTTGGCGCCGGCCCATCACCCTCCGGGTGGAGATCGAAGCACTCGCGGAACGGCTGCTGGATCGTGCTCAGGGGTCAGGCTGAGGCCGTGTAGAGGCGCATGACAATGTGCATTGTCGCTCGCTCGAGCGGGTCCAAGTCATCCGCGCCTGACACGCACAATGCGACCGGCACGCACCAGCTGGCCAATCAACGCATGCATGGGGGCACGGTGTTGCCGGATGGTCAGACTGCCGTCGGGGCGCGTCTAAGAGCGGGCCGCGATGCGCTCAGGCGTGAAGTGGCTGGGTCCCGGGTGGCACGCCCCCGGCCGCCAGTTGGAGTGAGGGACCGACCGGCTCGCAGTACTACTTTGATGCCAGGCCATGAGGAGACCCTATCTAGGGCCGAAGCGAGTCTCGCGCGTAGAATATGAACGCTCAACAAGCTGGCCTCTACTCGAGACGGGAACGAACGGTGTGCTGGTGACGGGCGCTTCTCACTCGACGCCAGAGACAATGGAGGAGACAGTGACATGTCGGGTCCGCGAGTGGCTCTTGCGCAGCTGAACTCGGCTATTGGGGATGTCTCGGCGAATCTGAAGCGCGCTCAAGACGTCATCCAGGACGCCCACAAGGCCGGGGCCGATGTAGTGCTCTTTCCGGAACTCTACCTGCAGGGCTACCGCGCCGATGAGCGCTTCGCCGAGACGGCAATCGAAGTCGACGGTCCCGTCGTTGCCGAGCTGGTTGCCATGGCTACCGAGGCCAATCTTCACATCATCATGGGAACTGCGCGCGGGGAACGCACCTTCCCGCAGAACGTGTATAACGCTGCGCTGCTCATTGGCCCGAAGGGATTGCTTGGCGTCTACGACAAGGCGCACCTGGCAACGTTCCGGGTCTATCGCGAAGGCGCCTTCTTTGCTCGTGGCCGCCGGATCCCGACCTTCGACACGGATTTCGGGCGCATCGGCATCCAGATCTGCTATGACCTGGATGTCCCGGAGGTATCGCGGGTACTCGCCCTCCAAGGCGCGGAGATCAACTTCGTCATCACGGCTGGGACTAGCGGGTTTCGGGAGGGATGGAAGAAGCTCTTGTTCGTTCGCTCGGTTGAGAATGCGATGTACTCGGTCTTCTGCAATGTGGCCGGTACCCAGAAGGATTCGGAGTTCTTCGGAGGAAGCCGAATCGTGGGCCCGTCGGGGGAGGTGGTCGTGACGGCACGCGACGATGTTGAGGACTTGGTCGTTGGCGATGTCGACCTGGAAAGGGTCAGCCAAGTCCGGCACGAGTTGCACCCCTTCGATGTACGGAGCCCGGGACTGTATGGCAAGATCGTGGAGCCGTTGAATAATGATTGACTTGGCGGGCGCACTACTTGGCAGGGCGGCGGCGTCCTGTTCGGCGCAATCGGGGTGAGGGACGCCCATGGTGTGGGGAGCGGTCGCGGTCATGAGGATCTCGCCGTCGCGCTGCACGACTTCGCCCTTGCTGCTCTACGTGCCGACGTCGATGCCCAGGAGGAGATCGCCCACGACGCTGCCTCCTAGTCAAGGGCGAGGTCGCCCGCCAGGTGCACGAGGACGCCCATCGCGTGCAGGGCGGCGACCTTGCAGGCCAGGGCAAGGTCGGCTGCCTCGGCGTCCGGGGCGTAGGCGATCTGGATGTGGTTGGCCTTGTGCCTCGCCATCATGGCGTCGCGGTCGACGCCGTGCGTGACCAGGTGAACGATCGGCCATTCGGGCGTCGTGGCGCGTCTGCGGCGCTCGGTCTCGACTTCCGGGAGCCGGAGTGCGCGGCCGCGTCCGACGTCCGCGGGCAGCGCGCCGGCCATGATGAAAACCCGGCTCCACACCACCACGCCCGG
>CAYOXR010000063.1:0-5097 GCA_964407955.1 uncultured bacterium
CCCCAGGCGTTGAAGCGCCAGTCGGTCAGGGCCACCCGGCCGCGGTCGTCGACCACGAACAGCGGGCCGTTGTCGCGGAACCAGGCGTCGTTCAGTGGCAGGCGATGGAAGGCGAGGCGTTCGGCCGGCGCGCCGACGGGCGCCAGGCGCCTCCTGGCATCGGCCTCCGAGTCCTCGTCGCGGACGTTGAGCACCACCGGCTCGAAGCGCAGCACGGTGGCGACGAGCTCGGCCACGTCGCGCCGTACGCCCTCCAGATGCCCCTCCCAGAGCGCATCGTCGAACGGCCAGCTGAGCCACGTCGCGGCGTGGGGCGCCCACTCCGGCGGCATGGCGAAACCGAGCTCGCGCGGGCTGTGCATGCCTTCCTCCCAGCCGCGCGCCTCTTCGCGCGCGGCCACTGCCGGGTCCTGATGCTATCAGACGGCCCAGGCGCCGCCGTCGTGGGCCTTGCTCTGTGAGCGCCGCTCGCCGTCGCCGCCGTCGCGGGCTCGGCTTCGGGAGCGCAGTGCGCGCCCGCGACGCGCGCGGCCCTCCCGGGCGTCGAGCGTGGCGCGCCTGCGCGCGTGCCCGCACGCCTTTAACCGGCCTCGTCCGGCGTGCTAAAGTACGCGCGCTCGACGCGCGTGACGGGCCGCCCATGCCCTGACCGGGATCGGCGGGGCCCCGCACGGCGCCTGGGGCGGCGTGGGGTGCATGTCGTGTCATGCCCACGCCAGGAGGGCCCGATTGAACCACCCCACCAAGCCCAGCAAGCCGACCGAGCCGATATTCAAGACCTCGGACGCCGAGGAGCTGTACGGCGTGCGCACCTGGTCCAACGGTTACTTCGACGTCTCGACCGACGGCGAGCTCACGGTGTCGGTCAGAGAGTCCGGCTCCGTGTCGATCAAGCGCATCGTGGACGATCTCAAGGCCGCAGGCCACGAGCTGCCCGTCATCTTGCGCTTTCCGGACGTCCTCGAGGACCGCATCGATCGCATCAACGAGGCCTTCGCCGACGCCATCGCCGAGGCCGGCTACAAAGGCCGCTACGAGGGCGTGTTCCCCATCAAGGTGAACCAGCGGCGTGTGGTGATCGAGACCGTCGCGACCTACGGCGAGCACTACCGGACCGGCCTGGAGGCGGGCAGCAAGGCGGAGCTGGCGCTGGCGCTGGCGCAGGGCGGCCACCCCGAGGCGCTGATCTGCTGCAACGGCTTCAAGGACGATGACTTCATCCGCCTGGCATTGTGGGGACGGCGTCTGGGCCGCCACGTGATCATCACCCTGGAGAAGTACAGCGAGCTCGAGCGTGTGCTGCGCATCAGCCGCGAGATGGGCGTGCGGCCGGCGCTCGGCGCGCGCTTCAAGCTGCACGCGCGCGGCAGCGGCCAGTGGGAGGCATCCGGCGGCGACGACGCCAAGTTCGGCCTCACCGCGGCAGAGCTCCTCAGCGTCGCCAGGCGGCTCAAGGAGGAGGGGCTGGAGGACGCTCTGGAGCTGCTGCACTGCCACGTCGGCAGCCAGCTCACCGACATCCGTCGGATCCGCGCGGCGGTGCGCGAGGCGGCGCAGGCGTACGTGGAGCTGGCGGAGATGGGCGTCGGGGTCACCTACCTCGACGTGGGCGGCGGTCTGGCGGTCGACTACGACGGCAGCAAGACGACGTTCTACGTGTCGGCCAACTACGGCCTGCGCGAGTATGCCGACACCGTGGTGTACACCGTGCTGGAGGCGTGCCAGGAGTGGGGCGTGCCGCAACCCACGCTGGTCACCGAGTCCGGCCGGGCGCTGACCGCCCACCACGCCGTGCTGGTGTTGCCCGTCATCGACGCCATCGGCCCGACGCGCGACGACCTCGAGCTTCCGGAGCTCGAGGGCGAGGTGCACTCGCTCATCGGCGACATGCGCGAGCTGCTGGCGGGCGTGACGGTGAAGACCTACCGGGAGGTCTACAACGAGGCGGTCAGCAACAAGGACACCATGCACAGCCTCTTCGACCTCGGCTACCTGAGCCTGCTCGAGCGCGCCCATTTCGAGCAGCTCTTCAACCGCATCATGGTCAGGGTGGCCAAGGTGGTGGAGAACCTCGAGTACGTGCCGGAGGAGTTCGAGGACCTGCCACGGCACCTGGCCGACAAGTACGTCGTCAACTTCAGCGTCTTCCAGAGCCTGCCCGACAGCTGGGCGATCCACCAGCTGTTCCCGATCATGCCCCTGCACCGGCTGACCGAGCGCCCCACGCGCAACGCCACGCTGGTCGACATCAGCTGCGACTCGGACGGCAAGATCGACAAGTTCATCGACCTGCGCGACGTCAAGAGCACGTTGCCGGTTCACGAGCTGAGGCGCGGCGAGCCCTACTACCTGGGAGCGTTCCTCACCGGCGCCTACCAGGACGTGCTCGCCAACGCGCACAACCTGTTCGGGCGCGTCAACGAGGCGCACGTTCGTCTGCAGGGCGAGGGCTACGCGCTGGAGCGCTTCATCGACGGCCAGAAGGCGCGCCGGGTGATCGAGAACATGGGCTACGAGACGCCGCTATTGCACGGCAAGGTGGCCGACCTGGCGGGCGAGCGCACCGAGCGCGGTGCCATGAGCGACGACGAGCGCCGTGAGCTGCTCGAGCTCTACGACGCGGAGCTGGTGGGCTACACCTACCTGGAGGCGCTGTGACCGGCGTCCGAGCGGTGCGCGCGCGGCGCCGCGGCGCGGCGTTCCTGGGCCCGCGATGAGCGATTTGCGCGGGATCGCCGGCGCGGTGCTGTGGCACCCCTCGGGGTGCGTGCTGTTGCAGCATCGCGACGATGCGCCGGGCGTCAAGGACGCCGGCAAGTGGTCGCTGTTCGGGGGTGGCATCGAGCCGGGCGAGGACGCCGAGACGGCCATGTTGCGCGAGCTCGACGAAGAGATCGGCTTCCGGCCGACCCGCTACCAGCCCTTCCTGACGCTGCACTCCGAGGACGCGGAGTTCCACCTGTTCCTGGCGCAGATCGGCGTGCCCATCGAGGCGCTGAGGCTGCACGAGGGCCAGGGCTTCGCGTACCTGGCGCCCGCCGTGGCGCTGGCCGATTACGACCTGGCCGATACCGCGCGCATGGCGCTGCAGGTGCTCGAGATCTACCGCGGCTTCCGGGGCGGTCGAGGTCTGGCCGGCCCGATCGCGTGAGCGCGGGCGGCGGCCGCGGAGCCTCACCCGCGGGGCGCCATCGTCGACCCGGGGCGAAGGCGTTCGGCCGGGCCGCTGTCGGCCTCTTCGCGGGCCGTATGGCGTGCGCTGTGGGGCGTGAACGGGCCCGCGGAGGGCGTTTCCGTGGAACGGCTTGACGAATAGCGCATACCGGGGTACGTTATAGGTATAGGCGCCCGCAGGAAGGGCGCTGTTCTTTTTGCCCGCCCCCTTCTTCCCGTCCGTTTCCACCGCTGCCCGGCGTGCGTCCGCACCGGCAGCGGGGGTCGGCGCGCGGCATGGCGGGTGGTGGTCGTGGCGCTTCCGAGCCTGGCTCCGCAGCCCGCCGCGACCGGCGGATAACGCTCCAGTAACGCTGGTCTGGCTAGCCTGCTTCCGGCGCGACCGTCCGGGGACGCGCCGCGACCCTGAGCTTTGCGCCGGCGTGGCCTGAGCGGCGGGCGCGAGCTCAACGCATCGAGGCCCGATGTCCGACGACACCAACCGTACCTACCTGCTGCGCGTGTGGACCGAGCGCGAGCACGACCGGCCGCCCGCCTTCCGGGCAGCGCTCACAGAGGTGGCGACGCGCGAGACCGTGTACTTCTCGGATGTGCGGGCGCTCGCCCGTCACCTGAAGGCCCTCAACGATCGCGTCGGTAGCGAGTAGTCGGCTGCCGACCGGTCGGGACGACCGCGGCGGAGCGGCTCAGGCCGGCAGGCGGCGGCGGGTGCCGAACAGGCGCAGGAAGAACTGCATTAGCGGCCCGATTCCCACCGCGAACAACACCGTGCCGAGCCCCACCTGGCCGCCCATCAGCCAGCCGCTGGCCAGTACCAGCAGCTCTAGCACGGTACGGGTTGCGCGAACGCTGGTGCGGCTGACCCGGGCGAGCCCCAGCACGAGACCATCGCGCGGGCCGGCGCCCATGCGCGCGGCGATGTACAGGCCGGTGCCCAACCCCTGCAGGCACAGGCCGGCGAGGAACTGGAGAACGCCCAGCCCGTAGCTCGGTGGATGGGGCATGACGGCGAGCGAGCGGAACAGGTCGACCCAGGGCCCGACGAACAGCATGTTCAGGGCGGTGCCCAGCCCGGGCCGCGTGCGGGTGAGCACGACGCTGAGCAGGAGCACGATCAGGCCCACGCCCTGCATCACGCGTCCGAAGCTGAGGCCGGTCTGGAAGCTGACGCCCTGGTGGAACACCGTCCACGGCCCGAGGCCGACGCTGGCGTCCAGCATCAGCGCGATGCCCAACCCCAACACCATGAGCCCCACGTTGAGCTTCAGCAAGCGCCGCCAGAAGTCCGCGCTGGCGACGGTGCGCAGGGCGCGCGTGGCCACGGGCCCGACTCTACCCCGCCGACACCCTCAGCGCGTGCTCACCCACACCGACTTGACCTCGGTGAACAGCTCGAGCGCCTCCTCGCCCATCTCCCGCCCCATGCCGGACTCCTTGTAGCCGCCGAACGGCGAGGCGGCGTCGATGACGTTGTAGGTGTTGATCCACAGCGTGCCCGTGCGCACCTCCGCGGCCACCCGGTGGGCGCGTGCCAGGTCGCGCGTGAAGATGCCGCCGGCGAGCCCGTAGCGCGAGTCGTTGGCGATGGCGATGGCCTCCTCCTCGCTGTCGAAGGGGATGACGGCGCCCACCGGACCGAAGATCTCCTCCTGCACGATGGCCTGCTTGGTGTTCTCGGTGACGAACAGGGTGGGCTCCAGGAAGAACCCGGGGTCGTGCGGCGATCCGCCGGCGACCAGCGTGCTGCCCGCCGCTCGGCCCTGCTCGATGTACCCGAGCACGCGAGTGCGCTGCTCCTCGCTGATGAGCGGGCCCATGGTGGTGCCCTCGTCGAGTCCCGGGCCCAGCCGCGTCCGGCGGGCCTGTTCGGCGAGCTTCTCCACCACCTCGTCGAGCACGCCGCGCTGCACCAGCATGCGGCTG
>CAYOXR010000064.1:0-1869 GCA_964407955.1 uncultured bacterium
TACGGCAAGAGCGACCCGATCGACGCCGAGTGCGTGGCGCGCGCGGCGCTGCGCGAGCCGCACCTGCCCGAGGCGCGCCTCGCCGGACCCGAGCGCGACGTGCGCCTGCTGGCCGACCACCGCGACGACCTCATCGGCGAGCGCAAGCGCGCGCAGCTGCGCCTGCGCTGGCACCTGCACGACCTGGAGCTCGAGCTCGCGCTGCCGCCGCGGGCCCTCGACCGCTACGTCTGGCTCACGCGCGTCGAGGCGTCCCTGCGCGCCCTGCCCGTGGGCACGCGCTCGCGCATCGCCCTCGAGCTCGTGCGCCGCTGCCGCGAGCTGACTCGTGAGGTGCGTGCCCTTGAGCGCGAGATCGCCGCGCTCATGCACGTGCTCGCGCCCGAGCTCCTGGCCCTGCCCGGCTGCTCGGCACTCAGCGCGGCGCAGCTGGTCGGCCAGGTCGCCGGCGCGGCGCGCTTCAGAAGCGAGGCGGCCTTTGCCATGCACACGGGCACGGCGCCGCTCGCGGTCTCCTCGGGCAAGTCGCAGCGCCACCGCTTGAACCGCCGCGGCAACCGCCGTCTCAACTCGGTCATCCACATGATCGCCGTGACGCAGGTGCGCATGCACCCGCCGGCGATCGCCTTCCTCGAGCGCAAGCGCGCCGAGGGCATGAGCACGAGAGAGGCGCTCCGCTGCCTCAAGCGCCACATCGCCCGGACTGTGTTCCGGGTGATGCGCCGGGCGGAGCAGGCACGGCTGGCGATATGCTGTTGACATAGGAGCAAGAGCAGAACGCCAGAAGGTCTTCAGTGAGCCGGAAGGTCCACGGCGTCTGCTCATGCGCGGTGCGTTGATATGAGATGGCCTGTCAACACCCCGCGGTTTCTAGGGCACGCTCCTTGCTCTTGAGTGGCCGGTGCGAGCAGGCGGGCACATGGGGTCGGCGTTCGACCATGCTGATATCCGCGGATCGGGACCGCACATCTGTAGTCGGGCCGGAGCCTGCCTCCCACTAGGCACGCGCGTTCTCAGGATGGCAGCGCATAACGCACTCGAGGATCGCTCCGGGTCGCGTCGCACCACCTGCTCGCATCGGCCTCCTTCACGCGGCGTCCATGCGCCCCGTCATCGCGCCCCAGACAAAGCCGGAGAGCTCGCGCGCGACGGCGACCGCCGCCTTGTTCGGGCTCTTCTTCGCCGCCAGCTTGCGGTAGGTCGAGCTGAGACGGCACTGCGCCTTCCAGGAGTAGGCCGCGACCTCGGGCGGCTGACCCTCGAGACGCTTCGCGTGCGCGCCGCGCACCGCAGGCCGGTGGCGGTAGGCCCAGGCAGCCTCGACGAGCACGCGCCGCACATGTGCGTTGCCGGCCTTGGTGATCGATCCCTGATGACGGGCGGCGCCGGAGGAGTGCTCGCTGGGCACGAGCCCGGTGAAGGCCATGTAGCTGGCCGCCGTGGGGAAGCGGCGGAAGTCGCAGGTCTCGGTGAGGATGGTCACGGCGGAGAGCGTGTCGAGGCCGCGGAAGGCGCGCAGACGCGCCACCGGCTCGGCGAGCGGCCCGCAGAGGGCCGCCTCCTCGATCTGCCGGTCGATGGCAGCGAGCTGCGCGTCCCGGACCGAGCAGGCGCTGACCAGGTGGTCGAAGGCCGCCTGGGCGGCGGGCTCCTCGAAGGTGAGCGCCCGCATCCAGACCTCGAAGCGGAAGCTCCAGCGGGCGCCCGGCGCCGGGTAACGCCGCCCGTAGCGCAGCAGGAAGCTGCGGATCCGCTGACGCGCGATGCGACGGTCGCTCTTCAGGTCCTCGCGCGCCCGCACGAGGTCGCGCAGCGCCTCCTCGGGCGGGGAGGGCACGCGCACCGCGGTGAGCTCGCCGGCGCGGTGCA
>CAYOXR010000065.1:0-4392 GCA_964407955.1 uncultured bacterium
TCACGCCCTCGGCAAGCAGCGCCGCCAGCGCCGCACGCAGGCGCCGGCGTACGCGGTTGCGAACGACAGCCTTGCCGACCTTGCCACTCACCACGATGCCCACCCGCACCTCGCCATGTTGTGCGGGGCGCCACCGCAGGCTGAGATGCTTCGCGCCACCGGACCGTCCCTTGCGTAGCCGCTGGAAGGCGCGATCCCCCTTGAGCGAGCGGAGGACCGCGGCCTGCGTCAGCGATCCGATACCGACAGGCGTTTGCGCCCCTTGGCGCGCCGCCGCTTGATGACGGCCCGGCCGGCCGTCGACTTCATGCGGGCCCGGAACCCGTGCGTCTTGGCGCGCTTGCGCCTGTTCGGTTGGTACGTGCGCTTCATTCACGTTCTCCTTCTAGGGTCCGGCCCCGAGCGAAGCGGCTCGCGCGGCTCGCGGCCCCGGCCAGGCGCCGCCACGCGCGTGCGCCGAGCTTCGGGCCGCAGGCGGGGGCCGAACGCAGCTAAGCCGTAAGAGCATATCACACACGTCACGGCCGTCGCCAACAGCCTAAGGGGCCGCGTCGGCACCGGTTGTAGCGGGGGTGGCGCGGCGCTCGCACGGCGCGCGTCGGCGACGCGGGCTCGAATGTGGGCACGAATGCGGGCGTGCCGCCGCGGCACCGGGTCCGCTCGGCCGCGGTCGCGGCCGCACGTTCCGCGAGCGACCACGGTGGCGCTCCGGAGCGCGCAAGAGAGGTATGGGAGAGTGGCCCGAGCACCGTGAGGAGGTCCGGATGCAGGTCATCGAAGTAGCCCGGTTCGGCGGTCCCGAAGTGCTGCGCCTGGCGCAACGACCCGAGCCGGTAGCGGGCCGGGGAGAGGTCGTCGTACGGGTGCACGCCGCGACCGTCAACCCAACCGACCTGGGAGCACGCGCCGGTCGCGGCCCGCGTGACATGCCGCGACCGCCGTTCGTGCTGGGTTGGGACTTCGCCGGCGAGGTTCTGTCCGTCGGCCCGGGCGTCCGACAGCCGAGCCCCGGAGACGGTGTGGTCGGCATGATCCATTGGTACTCGCAAGCCGGCGGTCCCGGCGCCGCGGGCGCCTACGCCGAACAGGTGGCAGCGCCGGCCGACGGCCTCGTGCCGCTCCCGGACCACCTCGAACCCACGCTGGCCGCGACCATCCCCTTGAACGGACTGACCGCCGTCCAGGGGCTGGAGCTGCTGGCGTTGCCCACGCCGGCGACCGTCCTCGTCACCGGCGCCAGCGGGGGCGTGGGCTCCTTCGCCGTGCAGCTGGCCGTCCAGGCCGGACACCGCGTCATCGCCATGGCGAGCGCCGGCGACGACGGCTGGGTTCGCGCGCTCGGCGCCGCCGAGGTGCTACCGCGCAACGCCGATCTAAGAGCGGTGGGACCCGTGCCTGCGGTGTTCGACGCCGTCCCGCTCGGCGAGGCCGCGCTGGCAGCGGTCGCCGACGGCGGGGCCATCGTCTCCACCCGTGGCGTCCCCAGGGCCCGCCCCGCCAGGCACGTGCGGCAGGAGATGTTCCTGGTCCGGCCCGCCCCGGACAGGTTGCGAGCGCTGGTCGCGGCGGTCGGCGCCGGAAACCTGCACACGCGTGTGGACCGGGTGCTCCCACTGGCGGAGGCGGAGCAGGCACACCGGCTCAACGAGAAGGGTGGGCTGCGCGGCAAGGTCGTTCTGGCGCCCTGAGGGACCTCCCCTCGCGCTTTCGGCTCAGGGCTCGGCGGCCCGTGCGGCCGCCAGCCGCGCGATCGCGGTGTCCTGAACGCCCGTGCCGCTCAGGTCGCAGACGCTGATCTGGTCGCTGCTGGTGCGCCCCGGCCGGGTGCCGGCAAGCACCTCGCCGAGCTCGGCGACGCGGCCCTCGCCGACGTCCACACCTGCCTCGCGCGCGGCGCGCAGCTCTCCGATCGCAAGCGCCTGCTCGCGACGGTCGGTGACGACCACGTCCGCCCGGGCGAGCACCGCCGGCGCGAGCTCCTGCTTGTGCTCGGCGTCGGAACCCATCGCCGTGACGTGCAACCCGGCGTGCAGCCACTCCGCCTGCAGGATCGGCGCGCTGGCGGGCGTGGTCGTCACCACCACGTCGCTTCGCGCGACGGCCTCCTCGGCGTCGGTCACCGCCTCGACATCCATGCCGAGCAGCGCCGCCATCTCCCCGGCACAGCGCCGGGCCTCGGCCGGACGGCGCGCCCACACCAGCCCACGGCGCGGCCAGCGCACCAGCCGCAGCGCGCGCAGCTGCCAGCGGGCCTGCGAGCCCGCGCCCAGCACGGCGACCGTGTCGACGTCCGGCCGAGCCAGCGTGTCGCTCGCCACCGCACCTGCCAGCGCGGTGCGCACGTCGGTCAGGTACCCGTTGTCGAGCAAGACGCTGCGGGGCACACCGGTCTCGGCGTCGATGAGGACCATCAGCCCGCTCGCGGTGGGCAGGCCCCGCCGCGGATTGTCGAAGAAGCCGGAGGAGAGCTTCACCGCGAAGCTGTCCAGGCCACGGATGTAGGCGCCCTTGACGTCCACCTCGCCGTGGTGCTCGGGCACGTCGATGCGCATCACGGGCGGCTGCACGGCGTCGCCTGCCGACAGGCGCCTGAACGCCTCGCGGATGGCCTCGAGGCCGTCGGCGTCGAGCGACACCAGCTCGCGGATGCGCTCCTCATGCAGGACCGCTACGTCGTGACGCGCCATCATTCGCCATCCTCTCCGCGCTCGCGCGCCGCCTCGGCGATGATGCCGAGGAACCGTTCGGCGCCGATGTTGCCGCCGGAGCATACGACCGCCACCGGCCCCGCCGAGCCGGCCAGCCGTCCTTCCAGCACCGCCGCGATGCCGACCGCTCCGGCCCCCTCGAGCACCTGCCGATCATGCACGAAGGCGAAGCGCATGGCCCGCGCGATGGCGCCCTCGCTCACCAGCACCACGTCGTCCACGAGGTCGCGCACCATCGCGAAGGTGTAACGGTTGCGCTCGCCGATGCCGCCCTGCAGGCTGTCGGCCAGCGTAGGCTCCTCCGGGGTCGGCTGCGGGCGTCCCGCCTCCAGGCTGCGGGCCATGGCGGCGCCCGCCTCCATGGACACCCCCACCACGCGCACACGGCGGTCGGCCGCCTTGAGCGCCAGCGCAACGCCCGCGATCAGCCCACCACCCGAGAGCGGCACGACCGCCACGGCGACGTCCGGGAGCTCCTCCAGCAGTTCCAGGCCGATCGTCCCCTGGCCGGCGATCACGTGCGGGTCGTCGAAGGGGTGCAGCAGCGTGAGGCCGCGCTCGTCGACGAGCGCGCGCGCACGCGCTTCGGCCTCGTCCTGGCTATCGCCGGCCACCAGCAGCTCACACCCGGTCGCCCGCAAAGCCGCGATCTTGTCCGCCGGCACGCGCTCGGAGACGCACACGGTGGCTTTCACGCCGAGCCGACCGGCGGCGACGGCGACGGCGCGACCGTGGTTGCCGGTGGAAACTGCGATAACGCCGCGGCGGCGGGCCTCCTCGTCGAGGGCGGCCAGCGCGTTGGCCGCCCCGCGAGCCTTGAAGGCGCCGGTGAGCTGCAGGTTCTCCAGCTTCAGATGCACGCTCGTGCCGGCCCGTTCGCTCAGCGCCCGGCTCTCGATCAGCGGCGTGCGCCGCACGACGCCGGCCACGGCCCGCCGCGCCCGGTAGACGTCTCGCAGGTCGGGGGCGCCCGGCGGCTCCCGGTCCGCGTCGGCTGCGTGACACACGGCTACCTGAGCGGGATGCCGTCGTTGGGCAGGCGCCGCTCCACGACCCTCACGAGCCAGGAGCTGATCAGCGTCAGGATCAGGAACAGCAGCCCCACCTCGGAGAGCGGCACCAGGTAGCGGAAGGTGCGGTCACCGATGATGGTGGCCAGGTTCAGCATCTCCACCACGGTGACGGCGGACAGGATGGGGGTGTCCTTGATGATCGACACCAGGTAGTTGCCCAGAGCGGGGATGATGCGGGGGATCGCCTGCGGCACCACGACGTCGCGGTACACCAGCAGGGCCGGCATGTTGAGCGCCAACGAGGCCTCCCACTGCCCCCGCGGCACCGCCTCCAGGCCCGCCCGGTAGACCTCCGAGGTGTAGGCGCTGTACTGCAGGCCGAGCGCGATCGCGCCCGTCAGGAAGGCGGGGAGCACCAGGCCGTAGTTCGGGAGCACGAAGTAGAGGAAGTAGAGCTGCACCAGCAGCGGGGTGTCGCGCAGGAACTCGACGATGAACGCGACCGGCCAGTTGATGACCCTGAGCGGAATCATGCGCAGCAGGGCGAAGACCAGCCCGAGCGCCAGCGCGATCAGGAAGCCGAGCACGGTCGCCTCGACGGTCACGATGAGGCCGCGAAGCAAGATGGGGATGATCGACGCTGCGAACGCCCAGTCCGAGCTGAGGTTCCA
>CAYOXR010000066.1:0-3168 GCA_964407955.1 uncultured bacterium
ACCCGCGACGAGCGCGAGGCGCCTGCCGGTCGCCTCGTCTACACAAGCTCTTGACAACGTCGCTGCGCGTTCTACGCCGATCTTGCACGCCAGCATGAGAGGGGATCGCACGCACGCCAGCCCGTGCGCGGGCTGCGCATCGCACGCTACTTAGCGCTTTCTCATCGCATCTTCGCCCTCCATGCACCGCGTCTGCACGTCGCCGCAATGGCACCTGCAAACCTCTCGGGCACACTGCAAGCGGTTCCTGGGGAAGGCCCGGACCCGGTCCTCACACCCCATCACCGTCCCCGACCGTTCAATGCGCGCACGTGCGCGCGAACCTTAGGAGAACAAGGAGAAGGTATGAAGCGTGTCTTTCTGGTACCTCTAGCCATCGTCGCTCTCGTCATCCCCGCACTCGTTGCGGCAGCCGGGATCAGCTTCACCCACTACACGGACGCCTTCGACTTCACCGACGCCGAGATCGATACCGCCTACATCGGCCTGTCCTTCCTCGGCAGCGAGCTGACCGTTCACGTCTCGAGCGAAGGATCGATCAGCGCCCTGCCCGCCATCGCCGTCCAGGGCATGGGCCCCACCAGCCTCTACAACGGCACGGACGTCTATCCTGACTTCGGTGGCCTCGACAAGGTCACGACGTACGGCACCGACGGCCGGGAAGGCTTCCAGGTCCTCCACGAAGACATCCTGGTTGGCAACCTGGCGTCCGCCTACGTCAGCCACATGAGCCAGCTGGGCTTCACGGCCATGGAGCTGGACACCGGAACCCCCAACGTCATCGCCTACGACTTCATGAACGCCGGCATGACGGTCCACGCCGTGTTCCACCAGATCGGCAACCACGTCACGGCCCACATGGCTTCGGTCTTGTAGCTTTCGACGACCGGGTCCGGGGTCGCGCTCGGGCGGCGTCATGAACGCGCCTGAGCCGCTCCGGACTACCCATCTCGGGGCAGCCCCGAGCAAGGCTGCAGCGGCGCCCGGTCCTCCCGGCCGGGCGCCTTCCCGTGCCTGGTCGCGACCGCTCCCAAGCGAACGCCGCACGCCAACGCCGCGCCGGCCGATAGGCGATACTGGCTGGCGTGATGGCCGCCCCGCACGCCGCCGCAGGCGCCGCCCCCGGCGCCCCCGCCCCCACCACACCCGCCGCTCCGGCCGTCGTCCTAGACGGCGTCTCCAAGCGCTTCGGCCGCGAGCTGGTGCTGCGCGAGCTGCGCCTCGAGATGAGCGCCGGCCGCGTGGCGGTGCTGCGTGGCAGCAACGGCGCCGGCAAGACCACGCTGCTGCGCCTGCTCGCCACGCGGCTCAGGCCGACGCGCGGCAGCGCGCGCGTGTTCGGCTTCGACCTGCAGCGCCAGGGCGACGAGGTGCGCCGCCGCGTCGCGCTGCTCAGCGTGCTGGGCGGCAACTACGCCATGCTCACGGCGCGGGAGAACCTGACGCTCGCCACCACCCTCTCCGGCGTCGCCGGCGGCGGCATCGACGCGGCCCTCGAGCGCGTGGGCCTGTCGGCCGTGGCCGACAAGCTGGTGCGGACCTTCTCCAGCGGCATGAAGAAGCGCCTGGGCCTGGCGCGGCTGCTGCTCGTCGACCCGCCGCTGTGGCTGCTCGACGAGCCCTTCGCCGCGCTCGACGAGGACGGCAAGCGGCTGCTGGAGGAGGCGCTGACGACGGCGCGCGCCGGCGGCCGCAGCGGGTTGATGGCGTCGCACGAGGTCGAGCGCTCCGGCCGCTTCGCCGACGCCGTGCTCGAGCTCGCCGGCGGCCGCCTGGCGCGCGCCAGGAGCGGCGCGTGAGCGACCTGGCGGCGGTGCTCGCCGTCGCCCGCAAGGACCTTCTGCAGGAAGCGCGCGGCCGCGCGGTCACCGTTGCAACGGTGTTCTTCTCGGCCGTGACGCTGGTGATGATGGCCTTCGCCATCGGGCAGGACTCGCAGCTGCTGCAGCGCTCGGCACCGGGGGTGCTGTGGGTGGCGCTCGCCTTCGCGGGCGTCATCACCGCCGCGCAGAGCTTCCAGTCCGACCTCGAGGAGGGCGCCTTCGACCAGCTGCTGCTCTACCCCGTCCCGCGAGCGTCGGTGTTCCTCGGCAAGCTGCTCGCCAACTGGCTGTACCTCACCGCACTCGGCCTGCTGATGACGCCGGTAACGCTGGTGCTCTACGGCGCGCACGCCGGCGCCGGCGCCTGGCTGCTGCCGCCGACGCTGGCGCTGGGCTCGCTCGGCTTCGCGCTGGTGGCCACCTTCTACGCCGCCTTGACCGCCAACCTGCGGGCCCGGGAAGCGCTCTTGCCGGTGCTGATGTTCCCCGTGGTGGTGCCGGTCCTGCTGGGCTCGGTGCGCGCCAGCGAGGCTATCGTGCAGCTCGGGAACCCTTCGCTCGCGGGGGGGTGGCTACAATTGCTGAGTGGTTTCGACCTGGTCTACCTGGTGATCTGCACAGCCATCTTTCATCTGGTCGTGGAGGAGTGAGGTGTGGTCACCGCAGGCCGGGCAGCGCGGACACGGACGCCGTACAATCTGGCCCGTAGCCCGTGCCGAGCCGTGAAGGAGACGTGATGACCGATACGCACCAGGCCCCGAGGCGTCCGCTGTGGTGGCGTGCGCTGGCGCTCGTCACGCTGGTGCTGTTCCTGGTGGGCGCCTACCTCGCGCTGGTGGTGAGCCCGCCGGACGTGAACCAGGGCCAGCTCATCCGCATGATGTACGCGCACGTGTCGGTGGCGTGGGTGTGCTTCGTGGCGGTGCTCGTCACCGCCGCCTACGGCATGCTGTTCCTGCTGCGCGGGAACGGCATCGACGACGCCCGCGCCGTGGCCAACGCCGAGGTGGCCATCTTCTTCGCGGGCCTCACGCTGGTGAGCGGGATGACCTACAGCAAGCCCACGCTCAACACCTACTGGACGTGGGACGCCAAGCTGACGCTCACCGCGCTGATGTTCGCGCTGCTGGTGGGCTACTTCGTGGTGCGCGGGCTGATCGACGATCCCACCCGCCGCGGCCGCGTCAGCGCCGTGGTGAGCATGATCGTGGCGGCCAGCCTGCCGTTCAACTACCTGGCGGCGGCGTGGTTCCGCACCCTGCACCCCACCCTCAGCGTGGCGGTGACGGGCGTGACGATGGCGCCGATCATGCTGCAGGTGCTGCTGTTCAACGTCGGCGTGGCC
>CAYOXR010000067.1:0-2892 GCA_964407955.1 uncultured bacterium
CCTTGCCGGTCACAGCCTTGGCGGACACCCGCTCCGAGGTCCCCGCCTCGCCATTGGCCCGCTTGGATGCCTTGTCGGACACCGCCTTGCTGGACGACGCCTCGTTGGACGAAGCCCCATTGGACGATGTCTTCTTGGACGTCTTCTCGGACGATGTCTTCTTGGACGCCGTTGCGGCGCCCGCCTTGCCCGGATCGCGCTTGTCCTGGATCGTGTCGCCCTCGCTCCCTCGGCTGCGGCCGCCGGTGGCCCGGCCCGCACCGGCCCGGCTCGACGTGGTGCCCGCCTGCCCTTTCGCGGCGCTCGCCGCGCCGCGCTCTGCCCGGGCCTTCCCTGCCCGGGATGCGTTGCCGCCGTTGCCGACGGCGTTGTGCTTGGTCGTTCGGCCCTTGGCCGTTCCGCCACCGGTCGTTGCGCTCTTGGCCGTCGTACTCTTGGCCGTCGTGCTCTGGGCCGTTGCGGTCTTGGTCGATGCGGTCTTGGTCGATGCGCGCTCGGACGTTGCACGCTCGGACGTTGCGCGCTCGGACGTTGCGCCCCTCCCTGCACCGCGCCGCCCGGCGCGGCCGTCGCCGCCAGCCTTCGAGGCGCCCGAGCCCGCCCTGCCTCCGCTCGCCGCCGCCTTGCCAGACGCAACGGCGCTTCGGGCGACGCGCGTCCCGCCTGCGGCGGGGGCGGTGGGCGTGACGGTGGAGCCCGCCTTGTTCGCCTTGGCCATCGTCCCTCCCCGTCCGGTCATGGCTTTCTGCTCATCGTGGTCGGTCGTGGGATCGTCATCGACAGGGGGTCGCACGCGGCGCGTTTCGACGTGCCCATGATGCCCTTCGCGGTGCCCGCAGCGCCATCTCGGGTCGTGCCGACCCTGCAAGGGGCTAGTTTAGCACGGTGCCGCGTGCCGTCGCCGGGCACCGGACAACGCGGCGGCGAGCCGTGGCATCCTTCACGCTTGCCGAGTCAGCTCGTCACGCCTGGTAGCTCCCCGACGTGGCGATGCCGTGCCCGGTCCAGTCGAAGTGACTGAACTCGCCGCGGGGACGGTCGGTTCGCTCGAAGGTGTGCGCCCCGAAGAAGTCACGTTGCGCCTGGATCAGGTTGGCCGGAAGGCGGGCACGCCGGTAGCCGTCGAAGAACGCCAGCGCCGCCGTGAAGGCAGGCATCGCGATGCCCAGCCGCACACCCTCCGCGACCACCCGGCGCCAGGCGCCCTGTGCCCCGACTACCGCGTCACGGAAGTACGGCGCGAGCAGCAGGTTCTCCAGGGCCGGCTTCTCCGCGTAGGCATCGCGGATGTCGTTGAGGAAGCGCGAGCGGATGATGCAGCCACCCCGCCACAGCGTCGCCACGCGGCCCATGTCCAGGCTCCAACCGTGCTCCGCGGCGGCGGCGGCGAGGAGCATGAAGCCCTGCGCGTAGCTGGAGATCTTGGCCGCGTACAGGGCCCGACCGACGTCCTCCACGAAGCTCTGCCGGTCGCCCTGGAAGCGGCTGTCGGGGCCTGCGAGCTGCTTCGATGCGGCCACGCGTTCGGCCTTGAGCGCGGACAGCGAGCGCGCGAACACCGCCTCCGTCACGAGGGTGACCGGGATGCCCGCGTGCAGGGCGGTGACCGCCGTCCAGCGCCCGGTGCCCTTCTGCCCCGCCGCGTCCAGGATGACGTCCAGCACAAGCTCGCCGTCCTCGCCGCGCGTCTTCAGGATGTCGCGCGTGATCTCGATGAGGTAGGAGTCCAGATCGCCCCGGTTCCAGCGCGCGAACACGTCGGACAACGCCTCCGGCTCCAAGCCCACGCCGTGTCTGAGCAGGTCGTACGCCTCGGCGATCAGCTGCATGTCGCCGTACTCGATGCCGTTGTGCACCATCTTGACGAAATGCCCCGCGCCGTCCTCACCCAGCCAGTCGCAGCACGGCTCGCCGTCGACGTGGGCGGCGATGGCCTGCAGGATCTCGCGCACGGCCTGCCAGGCCTCGAGCGGCCCTCCCGGCATGATCGAGGGCCCGTGGCGCGCACCCTCCTCGCCCCCGGACACGCCGGTGCCGATGTAGCTGAGCCCCGCCGCCGCCAGCTCACGCTCGCGCCGGATGGTGTCCTCGTAGAAGGAGTTGCCGCCGTCGATGACGATGTCTCCCCGATCCAGGAGCGGCGTGAGCTGCGACAACACGGCGTCCACCGCCTTGCCGGCCTGGACCATCAACATCACTCGCCGCGGCCGCTTGAGCGCCCCCACGAGCGCCTCGAGGCTGTCGCTGCCTTGGATGCGCCGGCCCTTCGCCGGCCCCGCCAGGAACGCCTCCGTCTTGCTGTGGGTGCGGTTGTAGACCGCCACGGCGTAGCCATGGTCCTCCATGTTCAGCACCAGGTTCTGGCCCATCACCGCCAGCCCGATGAGACCGATGTCGGCAGCTTCGTGATCCATGACGCGCCCGCCTTTCCACCTGCCGATGCCGCCGGAGAGCGGCGTCGGCCCCTCATCCTACCGAGCCGGCGACCGCTTCCGAGGTTCACAGCAAGCATGTCCGGGCGTTACTCGAGCAGCAGGACGGGCGTTGCCTCCGCCTCCTCGATGGGCTGGAACTTGGGAGACGCTTCGCGCTCCAACAGGCGCTCCGCCTTACCTGGCGGCAACGGCTTGGAGAAGTAGAACCCCTGAGCGTAGTCCACGCCCAGCTTCTGCAGGAAGCGCCACTGGGTCTCGGTCTCCACGCCCTCCGCGACGATGGTCTTGCGGAGCTTGTGAGCCATCGCCACGATCGCCTCGACGATCGGAGCGGCGTTCACGGCGTTCATGCCGGGTGCGCGGTTGATGGCCATCACGAAGGACTGGTCGATCTTGAGGCTGGCGATGGGCATGTGCTGCAGGTAGGCGAGCGAGGAGTAGCCGGTCCCGAAGTCGT
>CAYOXR010000068.1:0-10052 GCA_964407955.1 uncultured bacterium
CGGTGCACAGCGAGTTGTGCGATGCCACCGTCAGGCACAGCGAGCCGTCGACTGCGCCGATCTCCTCGATGATGCGGGCGGTGGTCGCCGTGTCCAGAGCCGCACCTCCGTAGCGCTCGGGCACCTGCAATCCGAAGACGCCCATGGCGCCGAGGGTGCGCACGATGTCGTGCGGGAAGGCGCCGCTGCGGTCGCGCTCGATCGCGCCAGGCGCAACCTCCGAGCGCAGGAACTCGCGAAGCGGGCCGAGGAGGGCTCGCTGGTCCGGGGTGAGCTCGAACCATAGCGGCTCGGCCGAGACGCCAGCGGTGTTCATGACGCCACGCTAGCAGGCAGCCGCCCTGCGGCGGGCGTTGTACGTGGCAGGAGGGCGACCGAGCAGTCTGGTAGACTTCGCGCCATGGAGCGACCGTACTGGGTGAGGGGGATCCGGGGCGCCACCACGGTGGACGCGGACGAAGCCGACAGCATCCTCGAGGCCACACGCGAGCTGCTGCAGGTGATGCTGGAGGAGAACGGCATCGACGACTTCGACGTCATCGCGTCCATCTTCTTCACCACCACCCAGGACCTGCGTTCGACGTTCCCTGCCGAGGCCGCACGTGCGCTCGGCATGACGATGGTGCCCCTGCTCTGCAATCAGGAGATCCCGGTGCCCGGGCGTCTGCCGCGCTGCGTGCGCGTGATGATGCAGGTCAACACCCGCAGGTCACAGCAGGAGATGCGCCACATCTACCTCCGCGACGCGGTCCGCCTGCGGCCGGATATCGTCAGCGCGCAGTGAGCGTGAGGCCACGGCCCGCGTCCTTGCCGGCGTCGGCCCCTCAGTGCTGCCACTGCCGCACGGGCACCAGATCGCCGCCCTCGACGACGGCCAGCGTGACCTTGTGCGCGCGGTTGGTGGTCACCTCGAGCACCGCCTGATCGAGCGAGCCGGGTCCGACCAGGACCTTGCGCACGAAGTAGCCGTTGCCCTGAGCACTCATCTCGCTGGTCTTGGAAAGGCGCACGCGGATGACCTCGCCGCTCTTGGCCGTCCGCACCCGCGCCAGCAAGAAGCTCCCCTCATCACGGAAGCGCGGGTCCTGACGGCGAAACATGCCGAACATGCCTGTATTCTAGCCTCACGGGCGCATGCGCCTGTCCTGGCCGTGCTGGACGCGTGCCGACCGGCGCGGTCGGGCAGCGCGGCCGCGAGGGAGCACGGACAGGGTGGAGACCGACCAGCAAGGCTTCAAGCAGCACCTGCGGGACGCCTTCGCGGCGGCGGTGGCCCGCGCCGATCCGGGCGCCGCCCTCGAACCGCACCTGCCGGCGCCGCCGGCCGGCCGCATCGTGGTGGTGGGCGCGGGCAAGGCGGCGGCCGCCATGGCGCGTGCGGTCGAGGCGCACTACCCTGCGGCGGCGCTGTCGGGCGTGGTCGTGACGCGCTACGGCCACGCCCGCCCCACGCGGCGTATCACCGTGTTGGAGGCGGCCCATCCAGTACCCGACGCGGCGGCGGTGGCAGCCACCGAGCGCATTCTCGCTTGCCTCGAAGGCCTGAGCGAAGACGACCTCGTGCTGTGCCTGCTGTCCGGCGGCGGCTCGGCGCTGCTCACCGCACCGGACGGGGTGACGCTGGAGGCGATGGCGGCGTTGACGAGCGAGCTGTTGCGTTCGGGTGCCGACATCCACGAGATCAACTGTGTGCGCAAGCACCTCTCGCGCGTGAAGGGCGGGCGACTGGCACTGGCCGCCGCTCCCGCGCGCGTGGTGGCGTTGCTGGTCTCCGACGTGGTCGGCGACGATCCGGCGGTGATCGCCAGCGGGCCCACCAGCCCCGATCCCAGCCGCTACGCCGACGCGCTGGCGGTGCTCGACCGCTACGGCGTCGGTGCCGAGGACGTCAGGTCGGTGCTCGAGGCCGGGGGGAGTGGCGAGCGCGAGGAGACGCCGAAGCCCGACGATCCGCGGCTGGCGCGTGTGAGCAACCTGGTGGTGGCGTCGGCCGAGAGCGCGCTGGCGGGTGCGGCCGAGGCGCTCGCCGCGCGCGGCTGGCGGCCGCACGTCCTGTCCAGCGCCGTGACCGGCGAGGCGCGGGTCGCGGCCGAGGCGCAGGCGGCGTTGGTTAGGCGGGTGCTGACGCAGGACGAACCGTACGCGCGGCCGTGCGCCTTGCTCTCGGGCGGCGAGACCACGGTGACGGTGACGGGACAGGGGCGCGGCGGCAGGAACGGGGAGTTCGCTTTGGCGCTGGCCCTGGCGCTACCGGCCTCGGCGCGTGTGTGGCTCATGGCCGCGGACACGGACGGCATCGACGGCAGCGAAGACAACGCCGGGGCCCTGCTCGGGCCCGACGAGCTGGCGCGCCTTGACCGCGTCGACGCAGCCGCGGCGTTGGCGCGCAACGACAGCTACGGCGCCCTCGCCGCCCTCGGCGGCCTGTTCGTGACGGGGCCGACGGGGACCAACGTCAACGACCTGCGCATCATCTTGATCGCGTGATCCGGGCGCGGCCGCCGGCTCGGGTATGCTTTGCGCGACGTGAGCCGGGTGCTGTCACCCTCAGAATCCGACGTGGCGCTGGCCGCCGAAGCCCTGCGCCTGGGACGGCTGGTGGCGTTCCCCACCGAGACCGTCTACGGCCTGGGCGCGGCCGCCCGGGACCCGGCCGCGGTGGCACGCATCTACGCCGTCAAGGGACGGCCGGCCACGCACCCGGTCATCGTCCACCTGGCATCGGCGGCGTGGCTGGAGGCGTGGGTGGCCGCCGTGCCGGCGGTCGCCAGGCGGCTCGGCGAAGCGTTCTGGCCCGGACCCATGACGCTGGTTCTGCCGCGCGCCGACGGCGTGCCGGATGCCGTGACGGGCGGGCAGTCGACGGTGGGGGTGCGCGTGCCGGACCACCCGCTGGCGTTGCGGCTGCTCCGCGCCTTCGGTGACGGCGTGGCCGCGCCGTCGGCGAACCGTTTCGGACGCGTCAGCCCGACCACGGCGGCGCACGTCGCCGAGGAGTTCGCCGCGGACGACGTGCTGGTGCTCGACGGCGGGCCGTGCCGCGTGGGAGTGGAGTCGACCATCGTCGACCTGAGCGCCGGCATCGCGCGCGTGCTGCGGCCCGGCGGCGTGCCGCTGGAGGCGATCGAGCGCGTTCTCGGCGAGAGGGTCGCGCTGGCGCCGGACCTGGTCGAGACCCTGGAGCGGGGCGAGGTCCCGGCGGCGACCGAGCGCAATGGGGACGTCGCCGCGGCGGGCGAGGTGCCGCGAGCACCGGGCGGAATGCCCAGCCACTACGCGCCCGTCACGCCCACCGAGCTGGTGGCGCCTGGCGCGCTGGCGGGGCGAAGCGCGGCGCTGGCCGGCGTGGTCGGCGTGCTGGCGCGTCGAGCGGCGCCGGCTGGCCATCCTGGCCCCTGGCTGCAGCTCCCCGATGCTCCGGAAGGCTACGGACGCGAGCTCTACGCGGCCCTGCGCCGCCTGGATGCCGCAGGGTGCCGGCGCATCCTCATCGAGGCGGTGCCCGCCACGGCCCCCTGGCTGGCGATCCGCGATAGGCTGCGACGCGCCGCCGCCGGGCCTGGGAGCGCGCGGGCGCACGAGCCGCTTCACAAGCGACAGGAGGGAGCATGAGCCAAGCCTCAGCACGTACCGAGTCGCAGGGCGCGCGGCCGCTGGTGGCCGTGATCATGGGCAGCGCCAGCGACTGGGACACCATGCGTCACGCCGACGCCGTGCTCCAGGAGCTCGAGGTTCCGCACGCCTGTCTGGTCGTCTCCGCGCACCGGACGCCCGAACGGATGCGGAGCTTCGCGCAGGGCGCGGCCGAGCGTGGCTTCGAGGTGATCATCGCGGGGGCCGGGGGAGCGGCGCACCTGCCTGGGATGGTGGCGGCCCAGACGCTGCTGCCCGTGCTCGGGGTGCCGGTCGAGAGCCGCGCGTTGAAGGGGCTCGACTCGCTGCTTTCGATCGTGCAGATGCCGCGCGGCGTGCCCGTGGGCACGCTCGCGATCGGGGCGTCGGGGGCGGTGAACGCCGCGTTGCTGGCGGTGGCCGTGCTGGCGCGGGGACGTCCCGAGCTGGCGGAACGGCTACGGGCCTACCGGCGCGCGCAGACGGCGGAGGCGACCGCGAGCCGGCTGCCGAGCGACCACTACGCGCCGGAGTAGGCATGCGCCGGCTGCTTCCAGGTGCGACCATCGGCATGCTCGGGAGCGGCCAGCTCGGCCGCATGTTCACGCAGGCGGCGCGCCGCATGGGGTACCGGGTGCACGTGTTGTCGCCGACGGCGGCGTCGCCCACCGGGCAGCTGGCCGACGTGGAGGTGGTCGCGGACTACGCCGACAGTGACGCCGTGGCGGAGTTTGCCGCCGGCGTCGACGTGGTCACGCTGGAGTTCGAGAACATCCCCAGCGCGTCGCTGGAAGCGGCCGCCTCGCGTGCCGAGGTGCGCCCGGGCGTGCGCGCTCTGCACGTGACGCAACATCGCGGTCGTGAGAAGCGCTTCCTCGCCGGGCTCGGCGTGCCGCACGTGCCTTACCTGGAGGTCCCGGCGGGCGGGGACGTCGCGGCTGCCGTCTCCAGGGTGGGAACCCCGTGCGTGGTCAAGACCGCGGGCTTCGGCTACGACGGTAAGGGCCAGAGACTCCTCGAGGCCGACGCCGACCTGCCGGGCGCGTTGACGCTGGCCGCGGCGCAGCCGGTGGTCGTGGAGGCCTTCGTAGAACTTGCGGCCGAGCTGTCGGTGGTGGCGGCCCGGGGCGTGGACGGCGGCATGGCGAGCTTTGCACCTGCCCACAACCGCCACGTCCACCACATCCTGGACCTGTCCGCTGCGCCGGCGGCGCTGCCGGCCGGCGTGGCCGCGGAGGCCCGTGCGGTGACCGAGGCCGTGCTCGAGGGCCTCGAGCTGGTCGGCGTGGCGTGCGTCGAGTTCTTCCTGGACGTTCGCGGCCGGCTGCTGGTCAATGAGGTGGCGCCGCGTCCGCACAACTCCGGGCACCTGACCATCGAGGGGGCGGAGACCAGCCAGTTCGAGCAGCAGCTGCGGGCGGTGGCGGGCCTGCCGCTGGGTTCGCCGACGCCGCGCCGCCCGGCGGCGATGGCCAATCTGCTCGGTGAGCTGTGGCAGGGAGGCGAACCCGACTGGGCCGCGGCGCTCGAGGTGCCCGGCGTGGCTCTTCACCTGTATGGCAAGGATGCGCCGCGGCCTGGACGCAAGATGGGGCATCTCACCGCCACCGCCGTGGCCGTGGAGGCCGCGGAGGAACGCGTGCTGCAGGCGCGGGCACTGGCGGCGGGGGCGTCGAGGCCGGCGAGCGCGTGATCGACCAGAGGTGGCGTTTGTAGGCGCCAGCACCGTCGTGCCCGTCATTTCCGCTGGTATAACGGTGTCGTGCACAACGCCAGCCTCCTGGCACCGGAGGTGCGGCGCCGCCTGGAGTTGTCGCTGGCGGCGGCCGCACCTGAACTGAAAGGGATGCCCAAGCGCGACCGCCAGCTCTTCGAGCTTCGCTGTGAGCGCTTCTTCCAGAACCTACACGACGGGCTCTCGCCGATCTACGGTCGGCGCGCTGACTTCGAGGCGTTCGTGCAGCGGCTCGTGGCGATGCTGGCGCGCCACTATCGCGCCCGGCCCGAGGCGTTGAAGCTCCTGGACATCGAGCGGGATCTCACGCCGGACTGGTTCCAGCACGAGTCCATGCTCGGCTACGTGTTCTACGTGGAACGCTTCGCCGGCAACCTGCACGGGGTCCTGGAACACGTCGACTACTTGGAGGAGCTTGGCGTCAACTACGTGCACCTCATGTACACCTTGCGTCCGCGCGAAGGGGAGAACGACGGCGGCTACGCCATCGCCGACTACCGCGACGTGGACCCCAGGCTGGGCGACATCGACGACCTGGAGCATGTGTGCCGGAAGCTGCGTCAGCGCGGCATCAGCGCCTGCATCGACCTGGTGCTCAACCACTGCGCCGACGACCATGCCTGGGCACGGGCCGCCGCACAGGGCGAGGCGCGCTACCAGGACTACTTCTATATGTACCAGGATCGTGCCGTGCCCGACGAGTTCGAGAAGGCGCTTCCGGAGGTCTTCCCGGACTTCGCGCCGGGCAACTTCACCTACTACCCGGCCATGGAGAAGTGGGTATGGACCACCTTCAACGCGTACCAGTGGGACCTCAACTGGACGAACCCCGCGGTGTTCCTGGAGATGGTCGACATCATGCTGTTCCTGGCGAACAAGGGGGTGGAAGTGTTCCGCTTGGACGCGGTGGCGTTCATGTGGAAGCGGCTCGGCACCGACTGTCAGAACCAGCCCGAGGTGCACGACATCCTGCAGGCGCTCAGGGCGGCCTCTCGCATCGCCACCCCGGCGGTCGCGCACAAGGCCGAGGCCATCGTGTCACCGGACGACCTCATCCATTACTTCGGCACCGGCCGTCACTACGGCAAGGTCAGCAACATCGCCTACCACAACTCGCTCATGGTGCAGTTCTGGTCGGCGCTGGCGAGCCGCGACACGCGCTTGATGGTGCACACGCTGCGCGAGTTCCCGCGCACGCCGGCATCGATCGCGTGGGGCACCTACATCCGCTGCCACGACGACATCGGTTGGGCGGTCACCGAGGACGATGCCGCCGCCGTCGGGCTGTCCGGTCCGGCTCACCGTGCCTTCCTGTCCGACTACTACTCCGGCCAGTTCCCGGGCTCGCACGCGCGCGGCGCCGTGTTCCAGCACAACCGCAAGACCGGCGACCGCCGGATCTCGGGCGCGCTCGCCAGCCTGGCGGGCCTGGAGCTCGCCCTCGAGCTGGGAGACGAGCGCCTGGTAGCGCTGAGCATCGAGCGCATCCTGCTGGGAAACGCCCTCATCTGCGGCTTCGGGGGCATCCCGTTGCTGTACATGGGCGACGAGATCGGCATGACGAACGACTACCGTTACACCAGCCTGCCGGAGAATGCCGGCGACAGCCGTTGGCTGCACCGGCCCTACATGGACTGGGAGAAGGCCGCGCGGCGGCACGACGAGGGCGCCCATGAAGGGCGCATCTTCGCGGGGCTCAAGCGCATCGTGCGGGCCAGGCGGCACACGCCGCAGCTCAACTCGGCATACGCCACCGACGTGCTCGACGTCGGCCACCCTCACCTGCTGGTGCTGTCGCGTCCACACCCCCTGGGCGAGCTCGTCGGGGTCTACAACTTCAGCGAGGGCGCCCAGGACCTCGATTCCGGGGTGCTCTCCGCTCGCGGGCTCAATCAGCCCTTCGATCAGCTGACACAAGCGTTCGTCGACGTATCGCGCGGGCGCTTCAACGTCCCGCCCTACGGCCGCTACTGGCTCATCTGACCGCCCCACCGCCCGCCAGCCCGGGATGCTGTGAAGCGCCCCCGGACCGCTCGGGCCCGGGGGCGCCAGGGCTCACGCCGCGGCCGCACGCCGCAACGCTGAGGTCCTACTGGATGGTGATGCGGCCGTCCGTCTGCGGCGAGATGGTTCCCGCGGCCTGCACAGCGTTGGCAACCACGTCGGCGAGCAGCGGACCCTCGGCCGGAGAGACGGTGAGTGGCTGGTTCTCGAACATGGTGTAACCGTCGCCGCCGCCCAGCATGTAGTCGTTGGTGGCGATGGTGTAGCTGGCATTCGGATCCAGCGGCTGACCGTTCACCCGGATGTCCGACACGCGCTGCCCGACCGGCTGACCGGGGCGCAACGTGAACGTGACGCCGGAGACCTGCGGGAAGCGGCCGGCCAGGTCCGCGCGCTGCGACACGCCGTTCTCCAGAGCGGCCTCGATCACGCTGCCCTTGGCGCGAATGGCGACGAGCTTGTTTCCGAACGGCAGGATGCCGTAGATGTCCTTCTTGGTCAGCTGTCCGGCGGGGTAGGAGCGGTCGGTGCGGATGCCGCCGCCGTTCATGATGGCGACATCGGCGTGCGTTGCCGCACGCATGGCGTCGGCGATGAAGTCGCCGAGGTTGGTCTCCTTGGCCCTGACGTCACTCTCGACAGCGTCGAGCGCAACGGTGGTGGTGCCGATGACCTGGCCGAGGCTGGCATCGAGTTGGCTGGCGTAGCGGTCCTCGAACGCCAGCATGCCGGGGTCCTGGGCCGTCTGATCCGTCACCGGGATGTTCTGGTAGCTGATGGCGGGCGTCTTCAGGGAGAAGTTGACGTTGAGGTCCCAGATGTTGCGCCAGTCGCTGGTGGCCTTGACGAAAGGCGCGTGGCCGCACTGGGTGTCGAGCATGGCTGCGTGATCGTGCCCGCCGACGATGAGGTCGAGCCCCTCGACCTTGGCCGACAGCTCACAGTCCTGCGCGTGCCCCTCGTGCGTGAGCGCGATGATGAAGCGGGCACCCTCGCCCTTGAGCTTGCTCACCTCGGCCTGGGCCGTCTGGATCGGGTCCTCGAAGGTGACCTCGGACGGGTTGGAGAGGATCGAGGAGAAATCGTAGGCCAGCCCGAACAGGCCGATCTTCACGCCGTCCACGGTGATCAGCGCGTCGGGCTGGGACCCCGCGATCGGCTTGCCGGTCGAGCTGTCGAGGATGTTGGCGCTCAGCCACACGAAACGAGACTCCTGGATACGCTGCTTGAGCACGTCGATGCCGAAGTCGAACTCGTGGTTGCCGAAGGTGGCGTAGTCGACGCCCAGCCGGTTGAGCGCGGCCACCATCTGCGCGCCCTTGAACGCGTTGGACATCACCGACGGCGAGAGCAGGTCGCCGGCGAACAGCACCAGCGTGTCGGGGTGAAAGGCCTTGACGTTGGCGATGACCGACGCCACCCCTGCCGCGCCGCCGCGGGTGTGGCTATCGACGCCTTGGAGCTCGTAGACGTCGTTGAAGGTGATGAAGCCGACGGTCTGGGCCCTCGCGAGGGCTCCCAGAAGTGCCAGCGCCAGGAGTAGCCACCGCAACCTACGCATCGTCATCTTGAACACCTCCCAAGGTGCCCCGTCGGCGCCACCGCGATGGGCGCGCCGCGCGGGTGCCGGCACATGCCTCACCCGACGTGTGGGTGTGGCGCCCCATCGGCCGGCGTAACCAAGTAGAACACGGGTCGCAGGGGCGGTGCCAGGCCCACGCCCAGCGCCGGGCCCCGGCGGTCTGGAGGGCGCCCCCGGCGCTTGCAATGTGCGGCGCATGCGGAGTATACTCACCAAGTTTGGCTCCCCCTGGCCCGCAGCGATGGGTCCGGGGGCCGGTTTGTCGTGTGCTGCCTGGCGAAGGCGTGCCACGGCTCAGTCGCTGCCAGTCATCGGCGTTTTCGCTCGCCAGGGGCGGGCGCGCCCGCGAGAGGCGGGCGGTTCGAGGAAAGAGGGAGTGATCGCTCTGCCGACCGTCAACCAGTTGCTCCGCAAGGGCCGCAAGAAGCTGCCCAAGAAGAACAAGACTCCCGCTCTGAAGGGCTCGCCCCAGCGCCGCGGGGTGTGCACGGCGGTGAAGACGCAGACGCCCAAGAAGCCGAACTCGGCGCTGCGGAAGATCGCCCGTGTGCGGCTGTCGAGCGGCTACGAGGTGACCGCCTACATCCCCGGCGAGAAGCACAACCTGCAGGAGCACTCCGTGGTCCTGATCCGCGGGGGCCGCGTCAAGGACCTGCCAGGTGTGCGCTACCACATCGTTCGCGGCGCCCTGGACGCCCAGGGCGTGGACGTGGGGCGCTACGTGCAGCGCAACCAGGGCCGTAGCAAGTACGGCACCAAGAAGCCGAAGGGCTGAGGACGAGGTAGGGAATGGGACGCAGGAGACGAGCCCAGGTTCGCAAGCTCGAACCCGATCTGGTGTACTCCGACACCACGGTGACGGCATTCGTGAACAAGCTGATGCGTGACGGCAAGAAGAACCTGGCCAGCCGCATCTTCTACGGTGCGTGCCGGCTGATCCAGGAGCGCAGCGGTCAGGAGCCACTGAAGGTCTTTCGTCAGGCGCTGGACAACGTCAGGCCGCGCATCGAGGTCAAGAGCCGGCGCGTGGGCGGGGCGACGTATCAGGTACCCGTCGAAGTGAACCCGCGCAGGGCGCAGTCTTTGAGCTTGCGCTGGTTGGTGGCCGCCTCCGACGCC
>CAYOXR010000069.1:0-2981 GCA_964407955.1 uncultured bacterium
AGGAGCTTGCGCACGTCGTCGAAGTGGAGGCCCGTGGTGGGCTCGTCGAGGATGTAGAGGGTCTTGCCCGTGGAGCGCTTGCCGAGCTCGGACGCGAGCTTGACGCGCTGCGCCTCCCCGCCCGAGAGCGTCGGCGAGGGCTGACCGATCTTGATGTAGCCCAACCCGACGTCCTTCATCAGCTGAAGCTTGCGCGCGACCGCGGGGATGTTCTCGAAGAACTCGAGGCCCTCGTCCACCGTCATCTCGAGCACGTCCGAGATCGACTTGCCGCGGATCTTCACCTCCAGCGTCTCGCGGTTGTAGCGCGCGCCCTTGCACACCTCGCAGGGGACGTAGATGTCGGGCAAGAAGTACATCTCCACCTTGACGGTGCCGTCCCCCTTGCACGCCTCACAGCGGCCGCCCTTGACGTTGAACGAGAAGCGGCCCGGCTTGTAGCCGCGCTTGCGCGCCTCCGGCGCGCGCGCGAAGAGGTCGCGGATGTCGGTGAAGATGCCCGTGTAGGTCGCAGGGTTGGAGCGCGGCGTGCGGCCGATCGGGCTCTGGTCGATCTCGATGACCTTGTCGACGTGCTCCGAGCCGTTGATGCGCGTGTGGGCGCCGGGTTGCGCCTTGGCGCGGTAGAGCTGCTTGGCCAGCGCGGCATGCAGGATGTTGTGCACCAGCGTGGACTTGCCGGAGCCCGAGGCGCCGGTGATGCAGGTCATCGTCCCCAGCGGAATGGCTACGTCGATGTTGCGCAGGTTGTGCTCGCGTGCGCCCACGATGACGAGCTTCTTGCCGTTGCCCTCGCGGCGCTTGCCGGGGACGGGGATCTTCCTGTCGCCGCGCAGGTAGGCGGCCGTGAGCGAGGTCGGGTGCCTCTCGAGCTCCAGGGGCGGCCCGGCGGCCACCACCTCGCCTCCGTGCACGCCGGCGCCGGGGCCGAGGTCGACGATGAAGTCCGCCGTCCGCATCGTTTCCTCGTCGTGCTCCACCACGATCAGGGTGTTGCCGAGGTCCCGCAGGCTGAGCAACGTGCGCAGCAAGCGGGCGTTGTCGCGTGGATGCAGGCCGATGGAGGGCTCGTCGAGCACGTACAGCACGCCGGTCAGGCCGCTGCCCACCTGCGTGGCCAGGCGGATGCGTTGCGCCTCGCCGCCGGACAACGTGCTGGCGCTGCGATCGAGGCTGAGGTAGTCGAGCCCCACGTCTTCCAGGAAGCCGAGCCGGGCGTTCACCTCGCGCAGGATGGGCTTCGCCACCTTGCCCGCCTGCCCGGCGAGCGCCACGCCGGAGAAGAACTCGCGGGCGTCCAGAACGGTCATGCTCGACACCTCGGCGACGTTGCGGTCGGCGACGGTGACGGCCAGGACCTCCTTCTTGTAGCGGCTGCCGCCGCACTCGGGGCACGGCACCAGCGACATGTACTCCTCCAGGCGCTCGCGCGCGTACTCGCTGTTGGCCTCCTTCAGGCGCCGCTCCAGGTTGGGGATGACGCCTTCGAACTCGGCCTTGAAGCGCATCGTCTCGCGGCCGCCGCGCGTGTAGACGACCTCGATGGGCTCGCTCGTGCCCTTGAGAAGCACCTCCCGCACCGCGTCCGGGATGTCGCGCCAGGGCGTCTGCAGGTCGAACTGGTAGTGCTCGGCCAGCGCGCGCAGCCTGTCCCAGTAGAAGACCTTGGAGCCGTCGGCGCGGCCGCCGCTCCATGGCTGGATGGCGCCCCGGGCGATCGACAGCGAGTCGTCGGGGACGATGAGCTTGGGGTCGAACTGCTGAAGGAAGCCGAGCCCCGAGCAGTGCGGGCAGGCGCCGTAGGGCGAGTTGAACGAGAAGGTCCGCGGCTCGAGCTCCTCGAGGAGGGTGCCGTGCTCCGGGCAGGCGAACTTCTCGCTCAGCAGCTCGTCCACCTCATCGTCGGGCAGGAACAGGCGCATCAGCCCCTCGCCGCGGGCGAGCGCCAGCTCGGTGGACTCGGCGATGCGCGCGCGGTCCTCCTGGCTGAGCTTGACGCGGTCGATGACGATGTCGATGTCGTGCTTCTCGTAGCGCTCGAGGTTCGCGGCGATGGCCTGGTCGAGCGTCTGCACCTCGCCGTCCACGCGCACCCGCGCGAAGCCCTCCTTCTTCAGGTCCTGGAACAGCTTGCGGTACTCGCCCTTGCGGCCCCGCACCAGCGGCGCGAGCAGCATGGCACGCGCCTCCGGGTAGCGCTCGAGCATGCGGTCGACCATCTCGGTGGCCGACTGTCGCTCGATCGTGCGGCCGCACACCGGGCAGTGGGGCACGCCCGCACGAGCGAACAGCAGACGTAGGTAGTCATGGATCTCGGTGACCGTGCCAACCGTGGAACGAGGATTGTGGCTGGTGGTCTTCTGTTCGATGCTGATCGCCGGCGATAGCCCCTCGATGGCGTCCACGTCGGGCTTGTCCATGATGCCGAGGAACTGCCGCGCGTAGGCGGACAGGCTCTCGACGTAACGGCGCTGGCCCTCGGCGTAGATGGTGTCGAAGGCGAGCGTGGACTTGCCCGAGCCGGAGACGCCCGTGAAGACGATGAACGCGTTGCGGGGCAGCTCCAGGTCGATGCCTCTCAGGTTGTGTTCGCGGGCGCCGCGGATGACGATGTCCTGCAAGGTGCCTCCTGCTGAGCCCACCCCTCGTCATGGGGGCGGCACGCATACCGGCTGGGATCGGCGGCGGCGCCGCCGACCGTGTGGACGCCGAACGCGGCGTCGGATGGACGCCGCGGGTACAACGAACCAGTTTATCAGACCCTCCGAGGGCCGCAGGGTGCCGGAGGTTGCCGTGGGCGGACGGCCGGCGGCCCGTAGGCCGCCGGCCGTGGTCCCCGTCAGCGCGTGCTGGCGGGCGCTCAGCCCTCGCCGGTCTCCCGGCGCAGGACGACGATGCTGCCGCGCAGCGCGAACACCAGGATGACGGCGAGGATGAGCAGCGGCAGCGCCCGCCATAGCAGGAACAGTGCGATGAGGACG
>CAYOXR010000070.1:0-7309 GCA_964407955.1 uncultured bacterium
GGCCAGCCACACCAGGCGGCTCGGCTCGGCGTCGCCGGCGAGCAGCAACGCCAGGACGCCGACGCCGAAGCCGAAGCCTGCGAAGGCGGCGAAGCTCCACCAGCGGCCGCGGCCCGACAGCAAGAGCCGCGGCACGGCCGCATAGAGGCCGGCCACGGCGGCCGCGACGGCGGCCGCGACGGCCGCGCCCAGGCGCCAGCCGCCCAGCCAGGCGGCGACGCCGGCCGCCAGCGCGAACAGCGGCCAGCCCCACGCCGCGGCCATCTCCAGGCGCTCGCGAAGGGGGAAGCGCATGGCGCGCTCGCGCCTCGCCACGCGCCGGCCGCGGTCCAGGAACGCCGGCAGGTCTTCCAGTCGCGCCGGACCCCAACGCGCGCGAAAACCCGTGGCCGCTTCGATCTTGCGCCGCTCCACGCCGGTGGCACAGAGCTGCGGCAAGATCAGCTCGCGGTGCTCGACGAGGTCCGCGAGCCCGGCCACACGCACGGCGGCGATGATGTCGTGATGCGTCAGGTGCCCGCCCCCGGCCGCGCACCATACGTTGATGCCGCGGCTGTCGGCGCACAGCAGCCAGGCGTGGCGGCCCCGCATGGCGCGCCTCAGCCGCCGCACGGTCACGGTGTAGTTGCCCGTCACCAGCACGGGCGACTCCGGCCCTGGCCGCCCGATCGCCTGCAGCCCCGTCGGCGCGGCGTGCGGAAGCATCCGCAACAGCAGGTCGCGCAGACCCAGAGATGCCTCGCCGGCGGCGCCACGCCGCTGGACCGGCCGGCTCACGCCGGGGCCCCCTGGCGTCGGACGATGCCCGCCGCTCGTCGTTCGCGCTTCCGGGTCACGGAACCTCGCCCCGAACGACGGCGAAGGCACCACCCCAGCGCCGCTCCTCCGTGATCGACACGAAGCCGGCCGCAGCCAGCCGGTCCGCCAGCGCCGCGGCAGGGCGCGTGGTCGTCTGCGTCAGCAGGAAGGTGAGCGCCGCGGCAGGCAGCCGCCGCAACCGGTACAGCGCCCGCGAGGCCGCGTTGACGGGCTCGACCTCGTCGGCCAGTACGACACGGCCGCCGCGCACCAGGCGCGAGCGCGCGACGCGCAGCACGTACGCCTGCTCGTCCCCCGCCATCTCGCTGAACACGAGGCACGCCGTGACGGCGTCGAAGCGCTCGGCCGGGAAGCGGTCCTCGATCTCGGCAGCGCCGAGCTCCAGCCACGAGACGGTGCCGACGGCGCCCGGCGGGAGAGCCTTCGCCCGCGCCACCGCCAGCATGCCCGCGTCGCGGTCGATGCCCACCACCTCCGCACCGAGCGCGGCACATGCCAGCGCCACCCCACCGGTGCCGCAACCGACGTCCAACACCCGTTGCGGACGCGTCGCCGAGGCGCCGCCGACGGCGAGCTCGGCGACGCGGGCGTACACCTCGTCGATGCGGCCGCCCGAGAGCCAGCGGACGCCCCGGTCGTAGCGCTCGGCCGCCGACTCCAAGACCCGCATCCACACGAAGCTGCTCACAAGGGCGCGCCCCCTCGGCCTTCAGCCTACCGCCGGCGCCGGGAAGCCGCGGGCCGACGGGCCAAGCGGGCCCACGGCGCCTCGACCATGCGCGCGCCGTCGGGGCCCGTTGCGAGTCCGGCCGCGTGCCAGCCCGCGTCCGGCAAGACGCCCAGTCGCCCGCCTCCTCGAAGAGCGGCAACAGGTGCTCGCGTATGAACGCCGCGGCGCGCACGCCTTCGTCGGAGTCGTCGTCCCATAAGAGCACCCCGGCCATGTCGCGGAGCGCTTGGATGCGACGCAGGTAGCCGGCCGAGTAGTGGCCCCGCCAGCGAGCCGAGACGTACGGCCAAAGCGTGCTGGGCTCGCCGTCGGTCGGCGTGGGCAGGTCCTCGCCGCGGTGCCGACGCCGGGCTGCCACATACTCCGCCCATCCGGCGAGCAGGTCGAAGAGCGCAGCCTCCTTGTCGTCGGGTGTGGCCACGCCGAAACGCTGGAGCCTCCCTGTCATGGTGGCGTCAACCCGGGAGCGTCCGGCCTGACGCCGCCATGACACGCCGGCGGCATGCTTGCTGCGGCGCCGGTCGCCGAGGCTGCGGCCGCGCGGGAAAGGAGCGCCGATGCTCGTCGTTCGCGATCCGCTGCCAGGCCGCAACCTCGATCCGAGGCTCATCCAGGAACGCGCCGCGCACCTTCCCATCGTGGTTCCCAACCGCTGGCAGGGCCAGGTCGACTGCCGGGTCGGGCCCTTCTCGAGCCGCAGCGTCGCTGCCCACTTCGCCGGGCGCGTCGTGGACTTCGGGGCCTTCGACGTCTTCGCGGGACGCATCTTCGCTCGCCGCGAAGGCTGGTTCGTCGAGGTCCGCCCCGACCCCGCCGCGGGCTGAGCGCCCGCCCACCGCGACCCGTCCTCTCCTCTCATCAGGGCCGAGCCGGCCGCCACGGCCACCGGCCCTCCCGTTCCCGGCCGCGCTTCGGCGCGGCCGTTTCGCGCGGCCCCGCCACGGGCCGGCTTCGGCAGGGACCCGTCCGGCGACCGGACGAGGCGCAAGGTAGCTCCGCGTTCATCGACCCCCACGACCCCCGGCCTATAGTGGCGCCAACCGCAACGCACCGGCGGGTGGCAGCGCCCGACACTCTTCCGGACGCGCCCCCGGCGCTCACGAAGCCGGGAGGAGATGAGTCATGGCCTTCATGAGAAGTCGACCGAAGCGTGCCGTGCGCCCGCCGAAGGCGGGCTGGGACCCCTCGACCTGGGCCACCCGCGTGCCGCTGACGCACACCGAGAACTTCCAGGAGGTGTTCAGGGCGGCATGGGAGAATCGCGACCGTGCCGGCTACGCCTGGCGCATCCTGTCCGACGGCGTTTGCGACGGCTGCGCGCTCGGCACCAGCGGCATGAGCGACTGGACCATCGACGGGGTGCACCTGTGCAACGTGCGGCTGCGCCTCCTGCGCCTCAACACCATGGGCCCGCTCGATCCCGCCAGGCTGGCCGATGTCTCCACGCTCGCGGGAGCACGCTCGCGAGACCTACGGGCGCTGGGCCGCCTGCCGCTGCCGATGATCCGCCGGCGCGGCGAGGCGGGCTTCGCGCCCATCGGCTGGGACGACGCCATCGATCTCGTGGCCGAGCGCCTCCGCACCACCGACCCCGACCGCAGCTACCTCTACCTCACCAGCCGCGGCATCCCCAACGAGACCTACTACGTAGCCCAGAAGGTGATGCGCGCCCTGGGAACCAACAACATCGACAACGCGGCGCGCGTCTGTCACTCGCCCAGTACCGTCGGCCTCAAAGGCGGCCTGGGCGTGGCCGCCACCACCATCTCCTACACCGACCTGATCGGCACGGACGTGGTGAGCTTCATCGGCTCAAACGTGTCGAAGAACCAGCCCGTGGTGATGAAGTACCTCTACCACGCCAAGAAGGCGGGCACGAAGATCGTCACCATCAACCCCTACGTCGAGCCGGGGATGGACAAGTACTGGATCCCGTCGGACATGGAGAGCGCGCTTTTCGGGACGTGCATCAGCGATCGCTTCTACCGCATCGCGCCAGGCGGCGACCAGGCATTCCTGCGCGGCACGCTCAAGGCCATGATCGAGGCGGGGTCGGTCGACCGGGCCTTCATCGACGCCCACACCGAGGGCTTCGAGGAGCTGCAAACGCTGTTGGACGGGCTCTCGTGGGACGCCCTCGAGAAGGCCAGCGGCCTGACGCGCGGCGACATGGAGAGCTACGCCGCCCTCCTGGCGGGCGCCGAGCGCGCCGTGTTCGTGTGGGGCATGGGGATCACCCAGCACGCCTTCGGCGAGGAGAACGTCCGCGCCGTCATCGACCTGGCGCTGTCGAAGGGCTTCGTGGGCCGCGAGGGCTGCGGGCTGATGCCTATCCGCGGCCACTCAGGGGTGCAGGGCGGCGCCGAGATGGGAGCCTACTCCACGGTCCTCCCCGGCGGTCGACCGACCGATGAGGCGCACGCCGCCGAGCTATCCGAGCTCTACGGCTTCCCGGTGCCCACCGGCAAGGGGCTGACCACCCCGGAGATGCTCGACGCCGCCCGTGAGGGGCGCATCGACGTGCTCATGGCGGTCGGCGGCAACTTCCGCGAGGTCATGCCCGGCCCGGGGCACGCCGACGAGGCGCTGGCGGCGATCGGGCTGCGCGTTCACCTCGACATCATGCTGAGCTCCCAGATGCTCCAAGAGCCTGCCGACACGGTGCTGCTGCTTCCCGCCACCACGCGCTACGAGATGCCCGGCGGCGTCACCGAGACCTCTACGGAGCGGCGCATCGTGTTCAGCCCCGAGGTGCCCGGACCCCGCATCGCCGAGGCGCGCCCCGAGTGGGAGGTGCTCGCCGAGATCGCGGCGCGTGCCCGGCCGGATGTGGCGGACAAGGTCCGCTTCACAGGGACGCCGGCCATCAGGCAAGAGATCGCCCGCGTCATCCCCAGCTACGACGGCATCCAGGCGCTCGCCAAGAAGGGCGAGCAGGTGCAGTACGGCGGCCCGCGGCTGTGCGAGGGCTGGACCTTCCCTACAGCCAGCGGCAAGGCGCAGTTCATGGTGGCGGCGCCGCCCGAGCTGCGGCGTGACCCGGACACCTTCGTGGTCGTCACGAGGCGCGGAAAGCAGTTCAACAGCATCGTGCACGAGGACGTCGACCCCATGGACGGGATGCCGCGCGACGCCGTCATCGTCAGCGCGCAGGACGCCGGCCGTCTCGGCCTGCACCGGGGCGATGCGGTCGTCGTGGCGAACGAGCACGGCGCCTTCCGCGGGCGCGTGTTCACCGCCGACGTGGCGTCCGGTTCGGTGCAGCTCTGCTGGCCGGAGGCCAACGTGCTCGTCGATCCCGGCGCGCGCTCGCCGAACGCCCAGATCCCCGCCTACAAGGATGCCCAGGCGCGCATCCACCGCGCCGGCACGGCCGAGGCGGTCGGGGCCGAGTCGCGAGCGGCGGCCGCAAGGCTGCGAGTATGAACGCCACCGGCGCCAGAGCAACCAGCCGCGTGGCGGTGACGCGCGTGCTGGGCGGCGAGCGCCGCCCCCGCGAACGCGATCTGGTGGCGGCCGAGGAGCCCATGGAGATCCGGCTCCTCGCCGGGTCCGGTGCCGCGGCCGGGGTCGTGCCCGGCACGCGTGCGGATCGCGTGTCGGCGCCGCGCACGCCCTCCAATCGCGGCGACGCACGCCGTGACGCTGTCGGCGGCGCGGCGGCGACCGGCACGGACAAGCTCACCGTGGCCGTCACCATGCGCACGCCGGGGCGCGACTTCGAGCTGGCCGCGGGCTTCCTGTTCAGCGAAGGCATCCTCCACAGCCGCGACGAGATCCACAGCCTGCACTACTGCCTCGACGAGTCCGAGCCCGAACGCCACAACATCGTCAACGTGGCCCTGCGCTCGTCGTCGCTGCCGGCGGTGGAGCGCCTGGAGCGGCACTTCACCATGTCCAGTGCCTGCGGCGTGTGCGGCAAGGCGCACCTCGAGGCGCTCGAGGTACGCTGCCCGGCCCCCGGCGGCGCCGGGCCGCGAATCACCGCCGCCGTGCTCGAGACGCTGCCCGAGAAGCTGCGCTCGTCCCAGGCGCTGTTCGGGCGCACCGGCGGCCTCCACGCCGCCGGCCTGTTCACCGCGACGGGCGAGCTGCTCGCGGTACGTGAGGACGTTGGGCGCCACAACGCCCTGGACAAGCTCATCGGCTGGGCGCTGCTCGAAGACACGCTGCCTCTCGACGAGCTGGTGATCTGCGTCAGCGGCCGCGCGAGCTTCGAGTTGCTGCAGAAGTCCGTCGTGGCGGGCGCCCGAGTGATCGCCGCCGTGTCAGCGCCCTCGAGCCTGGCGGTGGACGTGGCCGAGCGCTTCGGCGTCACGCTGGTGGGGTTCTTGAGGGACGAACGCTTCAACGTCTACACCGGCGGCGAGCGCGTGACGAGCGGCACGCAAGCCAGGCGCGCACGCGCCGGCATCGGCGGCGCGCTCGAGAGCCGTTAGGCGGAAGGCCATGGCCGACAGCGAGCGCAAGTACGACCTCTACAGCCAGGCATTCAAGGCCGATCCGTTCCCCACCTTCGCCGCCATGCGCGAGCACGACCCCGTGCTGCACCAGGTCGGGCTGGACGGCAGCGCCCAGGGCTGGTTCGTGAGCCGCTACGAGGATGTCGAGGCGGCGCTCAGGGACGATCGGCGCTTCGTGCGCGACCCGGCACTGGCAGGCCACGCGTTCGCAGACTCCGCGCTCGGCTCCCTGCTGAACGACCACATGCTCAACCACGATGGCGGCGACCATCGCCGGCTGCGTTCCCTGGTGCAGCAGGCGTTCACGCCCCGGCGCGTCGCTGCCTTGCGTCCCCGCGTCCAGGCTCTCGCCGACGGGCTCGTCGACGGCATCGAGGGCCGCGGCGCCATGGACCTCATCGCCGACTTCGCGTTCCCGCTGCCGACCACCGTGATCCTGGAGATGCTGGGCGTGCCCGACCGTGACCGCGAGCGCTTCCGGATGTGGTCGAACGCGCTCATCGCGCCGGCTCTCGACGAGGGCAGCCAGGCGGAGGCCGTGCGGCTGTTGACCGAGTTCACCGACCACCTGGGCGCGCTGTTCGCCGAGCGCCGCGCGCATCCTGCGGACGACCTCCTGTCGGCGCTGCTTCAGGCCGAGGAAGCCGGCGACCATCTGAGCGAGACGGAGCTGTTCAGCACCATGGTGCTGCTCATCGTCGCCGGGCACGAGACCACCGTGAACCTGCTGGCCAACGCCGTGCTCGCCCTGTCGCGTCATCCGGCCACCAGGGACGCGCTGGTGGCCGCGCTGGAGCGGGGCGACGCGCAGGCGGTGCCGCGCGCCGTCGAGGAGTTCCTCCGCTACGACGGCTCGGTCGAGCGCGCCATCATCCGCTGGGCCGCCGAGGACGTTGAGCTCCGAGGCCGCGCCATCCGCCGCGGCGATCCGGTGATCCTCATCCTCTCCTCGGCGAACCGCGACGCCGAGGCCTTCCCGGCGCCCGACGCACTGGCCGTCGAGCGCGAACCCAACGCGCACGTGGGGTTCGGCAAGGGTGTGCACTACTGCCTCGGCGCGCCGCTCGCGCGGCTGGAGGCCGACGTCGCGCTGTCGACGCTCTTGAGGAGGCTGCCGGCACTGAGGGTGGCGCCGGGAACGGTCCTTCGCTACCGGGCGCTGCCCGGCTTCAAAGCGCTGGAAGCACTTCCCGTCGTCTGGGAGGTCACGGCCCGACGCTGACGATCACGACGCCGGTGGAGTTCGTCGGCGCAGCGATGGCAGTCGCCGCCTCGAACGGTTCGGGGCGGCGCCGAC
>CAYOXR010000071.1:0-3240 GCA_964407955.1 uncultured bacterium
CGCCGGCGCGACGTCGCTGTGGAGCGGCGTGCGCGCCCGCCGACCCGACGGACCGCGACCCCTGGTGACGGACGTGGCAGCGTCGGTGACGCTCTTCGGCGCGCTCTCGGGACGCGGCTTCCTGTGCGCCGCGGCGTTGGCCGAGGCGCTGGCGGACCGCTTGGCGGACGCGTGAGCCGCCTGCCGCCGCCGTGCCGTGACGTCGCGGGCCGGCGCCCGGCTAGGCCGGGGCCTGCGCGTCGATGCCGTAGAGCTCGTCGGCGAGGCGGTAGAGCATGGCCTTCGTGAACACGCGCTTGCCTTCCGCCAGCTGCGTGCCGTCCGGCACGAGCGCGAGCTTGCGGTAGGCATGTGACTCGTAGGGGTGGAGCACGACCTCCTTGAACACCGCCTGGCGCGGGCTGGCGTTCACCAGGAGCACCGGCTTGCCGGCGGCGTCGGAGAGGCTGGCCGACATGATGGTGGTGGGGAGGTCGTAGGGACGCTCCATGCGGTAGATGTAGTCGGCGAAGTCGGCTTCCTTCTCGAAGCGGGCGGCGTCGCGCTCGCCCGCGTAGTCCCGCATCCACTGCAGGAGCTCCGCCCAGGCCTGGTAGAAGGCGCGGTCCTTGTCGCTCATGCGCCCAGTCTACGGCACGTGGGTCCGTCGCGCTGCCGTTGCGGCCCGGCGGCACCCGCCCTCACAGGGCAAAGCGTTCGCGCAGCAGGACGTCGACGGCCCGCATGTCGGCGGCGGCCGGCACCCCCAGGCGCTCGCCCTCCGCGGCGTCCCCCACCAGCACCGCCTGCATGCCAAAGGCACGCGCACCGGCCACGTCGCCCTCGGGCGTGTCGCCCACCATCAGGGTCTCGGTCGGTAGCGACTCGAGGCCGGCACACGCCAGCGAGAAGATGCGCGCGGCCGGTTTGCGTGCGGCCACGTCAGCATCGCCCGAGATCAGCACTGCCCGGAAGAAGCGCTCGAAGCCGAGGCTCGCCAGGGACGCACGTTGTATGTCGACAGGACCGTTGCTGACGAGCGCCAGCGGCACGCCCCGGGCGTGGAGCCGGGCGAGCAGCTCGCCGGCGCCCTCGGTCGGCCGCACGTCGGCCGCGTAAGCGCGCACCGCCGAGCGCACCAGCTCGGGCAGGTCCGGTGGCGGCCGCTGCTCGAGGCGGCCCAGCGTGCGCGTCAGCGCGCTCTCCAACGTCAAAGGCCCGTCACGGGCGATCTCCTCTTGGAGGAGCTGCGCGACGCGGTCCAGATCGCTCTCGAGCAACAGCTCGTGGCGCAGAAGCCCCACGAACGACCGGAAGCCGCCCCCGTAGCGCGCCAGCGTGCCGTCGAGATCGAAGCATATCGCTCGGACCACGGCCACAGCCTAACGCCGCGCGGCCCGGGGTGCGGCGTGCACCGGCCGCATCCGGGGGCCGGCGCAACCCGCGGTAAGATGGCGACGCCGTGCCCCAACGCCCCCCGCCCGACGAACCCGCGCCGCGACACCCGCTGCTCGACCCCCTGAACGACGAGCAGCGCGCCGCCGTCCGCCACTACCAGGGTCCGGCCCTGGTGCTTGCCGGCGCCGGCTCCGGCAAGACGCGCACGATCGTGCACCGCATCGCCTACCTGATGGCCGAGCACGGCGTCTACCCGCAGCAGGTGCTCGCCGTCACCTTCACCAACAAGGCCGCCGGCGAGCTCAAGGAGCGCGTTGCGGAGCTCATCGGCGAGCCCGCCCGCGACCTCTGGGTCGCTACCTTCCACGCCGCCTGCCTGCGGGTGCTGCGCAGCTACGGGGAGCGCATCGGGCTGCAGGTCGGCTTCGGTATCTACGACGACAGTGACCAGCTCGATCTCATCAAGGACGTGCTGCAGCACGTCCGCGGCCTCCAGGATGCCAACCCGCGGGCCCTGCGTAGCATCATCGACCGCGCCAAGTCGCAGCTGTGGACGCCGGACGCGCTCCTGAGCGAGGGCGAGAGGGCCTACGGCGACCGCGTGGCGGGGCTGCCGCTCGACCTGGCCGCAGAGGTCTACCGCCGCTATCAGGGCCGCCTGGAGCGCGCCAACGCGGTGGACTTCAACGACATCCTCGGCCGCACCGTCGAGCTGTTCGATGAAGCCCCCGACGTTCTCGACCGCGTCCAGCAGCGCGCCGTGTTCATCCACGTCGACGAGTACCAGGACACCAACCAGGCCCAGTATCGACTCACCCATCAGCTCGCCGACAAGTACCGGAACCTGCTGGTGGTGGGTGACCCCGACCAGAGCATCTACGCGTTCCGCGGCGCGGACGTGCGCAACATCCTCGACTTCCAACGCGATTACGAGGATGCCGCCGTGTATCGCCTCGAGCTCAACTACCGCTCGGTAGGCAGCGTGCTGGATGTGGCGAACGCCGTCATCTTGCACAACCAGGGGCGGCTCGAGAAGCAACTGCGGCCGGTGAAGGGAGCGGGGGCCAAGGTGCGGCTCTACCGGGCCGCCGATCACCGGGCCGAGGCCGACTTCGTGGCGCGCACGGTCGAGCGGTTGCGCTCGGAACGCGACCTGAGGTTCCGGGAGGTGGCCGTCCTCTACCGCACCAACGCCCAGTCCCGGGTGTTGGAGGAGGCGCTGAGGCGCGCAGGCATCCCGGCGCGCATCGTGGGCGGCGTGGGCTTCTACGAGCGGCGCGAGGTCAAGGACGTTCTGAGCTACGCACGGGCCGCGCTCAATCCCGCGGACGACGTATCGTGGCGACGCATCCTCAATCGCCCGAAGCGCGGCATCGGCAAGACCTCCGAGGACCGGCTGGTCGCCTGGGCCGGCCGCCGCGGCGTGCCCTTCTCGGAGGCGCTGAAGCAGGTCCAGGAGGCGCTAACGGGCACGCCCGCGGTCAGGCGCGTGCAGGCGTTCCTGGAGCTCATGCAGGACCTGTCGCGGGAGGCGGAGGAGCTGCCCGCGGCGAACTTCCTCAAGGCGGTGATCGACCAGAGCGGCACCATGCAGGCCCTCAAGGACGAGGGAGGCTACGATGCCCAGGGACGCATCGAGAACCTCGAGGAGCTGCTCAATGCGGTAGCGGAGTGGCAGGAGGAAGCCGGCGGCTCGATCGCCGAGTTCCTCGACGAGGCCTCCCTGCTCAGCAGTGTCGACGACCGCGCCGTGCAAGCCGTCAATGGCGAGGTGGACGACGACGCCGTGACGCTCATGACGCTACACAACGCCAAGGGGTTGGAGTTCCCGGTGGTGTTCCTGGTGGGCATGGAGGAGAACCT
>CAYOXR010000072.1:0-3627 GCA_964407955.1 uncultured bacterium
AGGGCTCATGAGGCGCGCTCGCAGGCCGACGCTGGCGGCGAGGGAAGCCCGGCTCGCCTTCTGGATGCTGGCGCCGACGCTGCTCATCGTCTTCGCCATCGTGCTGTTCCCGGTGGCCGCCAACGTGTGGATCAGCGTCAAGCCCGTCAAGCTCGCCGACCTGCGGGCGCCGCGCCCGCTGCTGCGAGTGCGCGTGCTGCAGCCGGCGACCGCCGCCGGGGACACGCTGGTCCTGCGCTACCAGATGCGCAACAGCTCGCAGGCCACGCGCATCCAGGACGTGGCGCTGTTCGACGTGCTGCCCGCAGGGCTCGAGCCGCTCGACCTGGACCCGCGTTGCGCCTTCCAGGCGCCGCGACTGGCGTGTGCCTTTGGCGACTGGCAGGGTGGACACCGCCTGAATCTCGACCTGCGATTTCGTGCCACCGCCGCCTACATCGCCGCTGGTGCGCCGCAACCCACGGACGCCGGCGCCAGCATGCGAGCCCGCGCGCCAAATGTGCTCACCAACCTGCGCTTCACCCTCGCCAACTTCCGCAAGGTGCTCGCCGGCACGGAGTTCCTACCGGCGCTGTGGGTGACGCTCGCCTACACCGTCTTCGGCACCATCGGCTCGATCCTGCTCGGGCTGTTCGCCGCCCAGTTGCTCAATGCCGACTTCGCCGGCAAGGGGCTCCTGCGCGGGCTGTTCCTGTTTCCGTACGTGGCTCCCGTCATCGCCGTGACGTTCACCTGGGCGTTCCTGCTCGACCCGCTCTCCGGCGCCGCCAACGCGCTCGGTCAGCGTTTCGGCATCCTCGGCCACGCCGTTGCTTTCCTCAGCCAGCGCAGCTTCGAGCTACAGGCATTCGGGCTCCACGTGGCGCTTCCCCTGGCGCTTTCCACGGTGATCGCCTTCGAGGCCTGGCGCTACTTCCCGTTCGCGTTCCTTTTCATCCTGGCGCGCTTCCAGGCCATCCCGCGCGACATGTACGAGGCGGCCCAGGTCGACGGCGCCAGCCCGCTCCAGCAGTTCTGGTTCATCACCCTGCCGCAACTGGTGGGTATCTTATCCACGCTGTTCCTGCTCAGGTTCATCTGGACGTTCAACAAGTTCGACGACATCTTCCTGCTGACCGGCGGGGCCGCCGGCACCAAGACGCTGACGGTGCAGGTCTACGACCAGGCCTTCGCCCTGGCCGACCTGGGCGCCGGCGCTGCGGTGGCGGTGACCCTGTTCGTGATCCTGGCGGCGTTCATGGTCCTGTACTTCCGCTACGCGCCTGGGGGCGAGGCATGAGGCCGGCGACGCATGGCCCTTCGAGCGGCCGGCGGGCGGCGAGCCGTCCCGGCCTCCTCGGCACCCTCCTGGCCACCGCCGTCGGGGCGCTGGCGTGCGCGCTCAGCGTTGGCGGCTGGTCCCTGACGGCGACCGTGGTGGGGGGGCTCGACACCACGACCCACCTGGGAACCGCGCTGGCCCTGGGAGCCGTGATGGGGGTGGTGCTCGCGCACTGGCGCGGCGAGCGCGACACGCGCGCCGTGGCCGCGCTGGCGGCGGGAGCAGGGAGCGCCGCGCTGTGGCTGGCGGCGAGCCGCGGGTTGCCACTGGGCGGCACCCGCATCGAGCCGGTGTGGGGCGTGGCGGCCGCCGTCGTCGCGATGCTTTTCGCGGCGCACCTGACGCGTTACGGGCTGCGCGGCATCGCCTTGAAGCGGCCGACCCGGAACGAGTTGGAGGCGCTGCTGCTGCGCATCGTGCGCGCGGTGGGGTTCACGTTCTTCGGCGTGGTGGTGGCCTTCCCCTTCTACTTCATGGTGGTCTCGTCGCTGAAGAGCCGCGCCGAGATGCTGCAGCGCCCGACCTTCCTGGGAATCAACCTCCATCAGTCCCTCGGCAAGCTCTTCGTCGGCTATCGCGAGGTGCTCACGACCTTCCACTTCGGTCGCTTCATCTTCAACAGCACCGTCGTGGCGGTGGTGACGGTGGCCGTCACACTGGTTCTGTCGATCCTGGGCGCCTACGCCGTCACCCGCCTGCGCTTCAGGGGCCGTGAGCTGCTGTCGCGCTCGATCCTTCTCATCTACATGTTCCCCGCCATCGTGCTCGTCATCCCGCTGTACTCGGTGTTCACCCAGCTGGGCCTGCGCGACACGCTGCCGGGCCTGCTGATCGTCTACCCCGCCACCACCCTGCCAGTCGCGCTGTACATGCTCCGGAGCTACTTCCAGACGCTGCCGAGCGACCTGGAGGAGGCCGGCCTGATCGACGGCTGCAGCCGCCTGGGGGTGATCGCACGCATCACCCTGCCGTTGTCGCTACCCGCGCTCGCCTCGGTCGGGCTGTACGTGTTCATGATCGCCTGGAACGAGTTCCTCTTCGCGTTCATGTTCCTCGACTCGCCCGCCATCTTCACGCTGTCGCGCGGCATGGTGAGCCTGAACTCGCAGGAGGTCCCGCGCCAGTTCCTGATGGCCGGCGCGGTGATCGTGACCGTGCCGATCATGGTGCTGTTCTTCTGGTTCGAGCGCTATCTGATCGCCGGGCTCACGGCGGGCGGCGTCAAGGGGTGAACCGTCCGACGCCATCGTCACGGCTGGGTTAGAGTACCGGCGTGGAGGAAGCGGCCCCCGGCAACGGTCCCTTCCCGACGGAGGACGCCCTGGCAGAGTTCCTCGAGCGCGCCCGCACGACGCTGACGGCCAACGACGTGGGCGACTTCGTCAAGCCCGGCCGTTACCAGTACCCACATCAGTGGAATTGGGACGCGGCCCTTGTGGCCATGGGGCTCAGCCACTTCGACGAGGCCCGCGCCCGCAAGGAAGTGCGCTCGCTGCTGCGGGGCCAGTGGCTCGACGGCATGATCCCGCACGTGGTGTACCACAACGGCTCGTCGGACTACTTCCCGGGGCCCGACTTCTGGGAGATCGAACAGAGCGTCGCTGCACCGCCTGGCGTGCACACCTCCGGACTCATCCAGCCGCCGCTCCTGGCGACCTGCGTGCGCCGCATGCACCGGCGCGCCCACGACCGGGAGGCCTCCCTCGACTTCATCCGTGAGGTCTACCCGGCCCTGCTGCGCTGGCACCGCTGGCTGCACCGCGCGCGCGACCCGGAGGGAACGGGCCTCGTCGCCATCGTGCATCCCTGGGAGTCCGGAACCGACAACGCCGCGCGCTTCGTGCAGGCTCTGATGCAGGTCACGCCGTCCCAGGTCCCGGCCTACCAGCGCCGCGACAGCCGCCACGTGTCCGAGGAGGAGCGTCCGCAGCACGCCGACTACGAACGCTTCGTCTACCTCATCGATCGCTTCCGGCACTGGGGATACGACCCCGAGATCATGTATGCGCGCTCGCCGTTCCTCGTGCAGGACACGCTCTTCAACGCCGTGGCCTACCAGGCCCACGAGGACCTGATCGCGCTGGCCGAGGAGATCGGCGAGCCGACCAGCGAGATCGAGCGCTGGCGCTTCAGGCTTCGGCGGGCGTACAACAACAAGCTGTGGGACGACGAGGAAGGCCTCTACTTCGCCTACGATGCGCGCCACCACCAGGCCGTACGCGAGAACGGCGTCGCGACCTTCATGGCGCTGTACGCCGGCCTCGCCGACCGCGCCCAGGCCGAGGTCCTGGTCGGCGCCCACCTCG
>CAYOXR010000073.1:0-3187 GCA_964407955.1 uncultured bacterium
GTAGTCCAGGCCGCCATAGAGGATGTGGACCGTGTCCTGGGTCGAGAGTTGCTGGGCGTCCAGGGGCGGCACCTGGAAGCGCGCGAGCTGCGTGCCGCTCGACACCAGTCGGAACACGGTGCTGCCGGTGGCGACGAACTCGCCTTCCGCGACGCGCATGTCGGCGACGATGCCGTCGAAGGGCGCGGTGATGCTCGCTTCGTCGAGGGTGTGCTGCGCCTGCTCGAGCTGGATCTGGGCCTGCTGCACCTGCAGCTTCAGGAGCTGCAGGTCCTCGGTGTCGGCTCGCCCGGCCTTGTCGGACGCGGCCTGCGCCTGCTGGTAGCCCGACTTGGCCTGCGCGAGCTGCGTCTGCAGGTTCTGGAGATCGGTCGCGGAGATGCCGCCGGCTGCGTAGAGCTTCTGGCCGTCGGCGACCTGCTTCTGTGCCAGGGCCAGCTGTGCCTGCGCGGCGGCCAGCGCCGCCTGCGCCTGAGCGACGCCCTCGCTGGCCGACTTCTGGGCCTTGGTGAGATTGATCTTGGCGCTCTCGAGCCCCGTCTGGGCGTTCTGCACCTGCAGCTCGAGCGCCGTGGTGTCGAGCTGCACCACGACCTCGCCGGCCTTCACGCTGCTGCCCTCGCGGTGGAGCACCTTGGCCACGCGCCCCGACGTGCCCGCGGCCACCATCGAGCTGCGGTCGGGATCGACCGTCACGGAGGCGCTCCGTTGCGCGGTCAACGTGCCCGGCTTGGGCTGGACGACGCGCACGCTGCGCACGTCCGGGGTCGTCTGCGCGCCGGCCTGAGCGGCGCTTCCTCCACTGGTCGACGCCTGGCGCCCAGCGCATGCCGCCAGGGTGAGCAGGGTCGCCGTCGCAAGCCCGGCGACGGCGAGGCGACGCCAGCGCTCAGCGGCCATTGCCGGTCCCGCCGGTGGTCTTCGTGGGCGCGGTGCCCGAAGCGCCGGCGGCGGGCTCGGAGCCCAGGTCGAGCGGTCCCACCGTTTTCGAGAAGTCGTACACGGCAGGCCCGCCGAGCTGCACCTGCGTCCCATCCTGGAGCTGGAGCAGCGCGATGACGTAGGCATCGCGGGCCTTCAGGGCGCTGAGCACGGCCTTGAGCTGGTCGAGCTGCGCCTGCTGGTACTGGATCTTGGGGATGAGCCCGCTCCTGAGGCGATCGGAGGCGTAGCCGAGGCTCTTGTTGGCGTTGGCGAGGTTGTCCTGCTCGATGCTCACGCTCTGGGCCGCGCTCTGCGCCTGGACCACCAGGTTGCGGGCCTGGATCTCCAGCCCGCGCTGCGCCTCGGCGACCAGCTTCTCGGTCGTCTGGAGCTGGGTCTTGGCCGCCTCGATCTGCGATTGCGAGGCGTATGCGGGGTCGAGAAGCGACACGCCCAGGCGCGCCAGCGCCAGCCCCTGCTGCGACTGCAGGAGCTGGGGGGTTCGCGGCAGCGCAGCGATGGTGGCGTCGACCGCGGGGACGGGCACCAGGAAGCTGTCGGGGATCGGCTCGAGGTCGCTCGCCTTGGGCGTCTGACCGACCATCGACTGCAGGTTGGCGAGCGCCACGGCCAGGCTCTGGTGCGCCGTCTGCGCGCCGGTCTCGGCGTTGTCGAGCGCCACCTGCGCGTTCTGTGCGTCGAGCGCGGTGCCGGCGCCGTTGGCCTGGCGGATTTTGGCGATGTCGAGCGAGGCCTGGCTGACCTCGACGCCCATGTCGGCCACCGCCGCAGACGCCTGCGCCTCGAGGACGCCGGTGTAGGCCTGCGCGATCTGGACGAGCGCGTCGTCGTAGGCCTTCTCGAGCTGCGCCTTGTCCAGCGCGACCGCCTGCTCGGCCTTGGTGAGGTCCATCTTGAGCGCGAGCGGATCTCCCTGCACGCGCACCAGCTCGCTCTCGTCGTTGAGGAGCTCGAGCCGCTTGGTCACGGCGTCGGGGCGGCTCTGGGCGGCCTGGAGGGCGTCCTGGAATCCGAATGCGTGGGCTGCCGGCAGCAGCATTGGGAGTGCGCCCAGTAGCGCGAACATGAGGCGTTTCACGGCCTTACCTCCGACACGGGTTGGGAGACGAGCGGGGTGGCGTAGAAGCGGTAGTACGCCAGCGTCTTGGCCAGGACGTCCTGGCGGGCCTGTTGCAGGTCCATCTGGGCCTGGGTGAGGTCGAGGGCCGCCTGCTGGGTCGACAGTGGCGTGGTGATCCCCAACGCCTGTCGCGACTGATCCTCGTGGAGCGTCTTGGTCGCATCCTCGACCTTGCGCTGGGCGAGCTTGAGCGCGCGCTTCGCCTGGGCGAGGTCGTTGTCGAGCGACGCCTTCTGCACGGCGGCGCCCTTCACGGCGGCCGCGACGCCGTCCCTGGCGGCCCGCAACTGGGCGTGGGCGGCGTCGAGGCCATCGATGACGCCCGGCGAGATGTTCATCGAGAGACCGATCTGGAAGCTGCCGTTGATGGCGTTCTGCGGGAAGACCGTGCCGGGGCTCTGGAAGTTGTAGCTGACCTGAGGCTGCAGCGTGCGCGACTCGATGGACACGCCGACGCGGTTCTCGTTGTCGAGGTTCCAGGTGTACCCCGCCTGGACCACCGGGTAGACCGAGCGCGTGGCGTTGGCCACCGCCACCGCCGCGAGCTGCGCGGAGATGCGGGCCTTCTCCACCGACAGAGCGGTGCCGTCAGGCACGTCGAGCGCGAGCGCCTCGACGTCGAGTGGCGCGGCCGTGCCCACCAGGCTCTGCAGCGTGGCCCTGGCCACCGCGAGGCTGCCCTGGCTGTCGGCCACGTAGCCCTGCGCCTGCTGCAATCCGGTCTCGGCGTTGCGCAGCTCGCGCTCGCTGCCGGCTCCCTTCTGCACGCGCAGGCGAGTGGCGGCGAGCGCCGCCTGGGAGACCTGCTCTCCCTGCTGCGCCGAGGCGAGCGACTCCTGCGCGAGCTGCACGCCGTACGCGGCCTGCACCGCCTGGATCTGCAGCCCCGTGAGGGCGTCCTCGTAGTCGAGCTGCGCCTGCTGCAACTCGAGCCGGCTCTTGCTCGCCTGATCGGCCGTGTCGCCGAAGAGCCAGGGTCGGAGCGTGACGTCGGCGGATATCTGCCCGCCGTTCGCCGGCAGGGGCTGCACGCCTGGCGTGGCCGGGTCGGTGTCGACCAGGGTGTTGTCGAAGCGCGAGTAGCCGCCGGTGGCCTGCAGCGACACCGGGTCGTAGGCCGCG
>CAYOXR010000074.1:0-17488 GCA_964407955.1 uncultured bacterium
ACATCGCCTGTCTTGGAAGTCGAGAAAAGCCTCTTCCGGCGACCCCGCTCCGTCGCTTAGGTTCTAGGATGTGCCGGAATCGCCCCCCAAGGTTCCGGCACGCTTCCATTCCACGCCCTTCGCGGGTCCCGCCGGCTTCCCGGGCGTGCAACGCCGCCGTCCGGGCGGGTCCTCGGGCGGCGGTACCGCGTAGCGAGCCCGCGAACGAACGCACCCCCGGCTCAAAGCCGGGGGCGCGTGACCTCCGTGGTCGAGTGGTACGCGGCGCTCAGGCCTGCGCGGACGCTCCCTGGCTCACCTGGCGGAGCGCTTCGGCGAAGGCATGCTCGGGCTGCGCGCCCAGCACACGCGTGGCGTTGCTGCCGGTCACGATGGTATCCGGCACGCCCGAGATGCGGTTGAGCTGCGAGAGCTCCGGGAACTCGTTGGCTTCGACGCCCTCCGCCACGATGCGGTCGTTGACGAACGCGAAGCGGAATGCGGTGATGACGGCCCGCGGGCAGTACGGACAGGTGGGCGTCACGAACGTCTGCAGGCTGATCGGCTGCTCGATCGCCTTGACGCTCTCCAGCGTGGGCGTGAGCTCGAGCTCGTCGCTGCCGAGCATCAGAAGCGTCTCCAGCAGGGTGCTGAACTCGTAGCCGCTGGGGATGCCGGAGAAGCGCATGTTGCTGCGCGTGGTCCCCTTGCGACGGAACAGCGTGGTCGGCGCCCGCGTGATGCCGAGACCGCTCGCCTCCTCGTCGCCCACGATGCTGCGCTCGACCACCTCGAGGTGGTCGTTGAGCTCCGCCACCTCGCGCAGCAACTGAAGCGTCGCGTCCTGCTCGCCAACCGCGTCCTGCCCGGGAACGAACACCTGGCCACCCTTGTAGACGACCATCTGAACGTCATGCTGGAGGCCGGCCAGCGCATCCCTGACCTGACCTTGAATGTTCTCATCGAGAAAAGCCATGCACGGCTCCTTCCGGTCTACCTGGAGCAGCGTAGCACATACCCCGGCAGGGTATCCAGTGGCGAAGCGACACCTTCCTCTCGGCGCCTCTCACCGGCGTCATGCTGGTCTCGCGTCCACCTCACCACCGCGGCCTAGGCTGGCGTGGACGGTCCCTTCGGCGTCACACGCCGCAGCCAGCGACAGGAGGCACCCCATGCACGTTGGCGATCGTGTCTGGCTCCACGACAAGGACGGCACCCACGTCACCTCCACGGTCCCGCCTGCCGCCTGGAACGGCAAAGCCGGCTGCGTCATCGGTCCCTTCTCCTGCGCCGAGAACGCCAGGACCTACCTGCGACTGCACCGCACCCCGGCCGCCAGCGCGCGCGTGTTCCCTTCCGGCCCCGCCTACTTCGTGGCCGTGAACGCCTGACGGCCCGCGCCTGACGCCGCGCGGCGCGGGATTGGCCACGTCCGCGACGGAACGCGGATGGTAAGCTACGCCCGTGCCGAACCTCGCGACCAAGCCGCTCGGCGTCTTCGACTCCGGGGTTGGCGGCCTCACGGTCGTGAACGCGCTACGCTCGGCGCTCCCGCACGAGAGGCTGCTCTACCTCGGCGACACGGCGCGCGTTCCCTACGGCTCCAAACCTCTCGACATGGTGCGCAGCTTCGCCCGCCAGATCAGCGGGGAGCTGCTGCAGCGCGGCGTGAAGGGCATCGTCATCGCTTGCAACACCGCCTCGGCCGCCAGCCTGCCGGCGCTGGCCGACGAGCTGCCGGTGCCCGTCTGGGGCGTCGTCGAGCCGGGCGTCGCGGCCGCCCTGGCGGCGACGCGCGGTGGCCGCGTGGGGGTGCTGGGCACGGTCGCCACGATCGGCGCCCGCGTCTATCAGGACCGCCTCGAAGCGGCCGGCGCGAGCACCTGGGGCAGGGCCTGCCCGCTGTTCGTGCCGATCGTCGAGGAGGGCATCTCGGACAGTCGCATCGCCACGCTCATCGCCGAGTACTACCTCTCCGACCGACCGGCGCTGGATACCGTCATCCTCGGCTGCACCCACTACCCGGCTCTCAAGCACACCCTCCGCGCGGTCCTCGGCGAGGGCGTCACGCTGGTCGACTCGGCGGAGTCGACGGCGGCGGTCGTCGCGGCCGACCTGCGCACGCTCGGGCTCGCGGCGCCGGCGAGCGCCGACGGCGACGTCGTGCAGCTGGTCACCGGCGACGTCGACAGCTACCTGCACACCGCCGCCATCCTGGGCGGGCCGCCGGGGCCCTGCGAGCGTCTCAGCCTGGCGGCGCTCGCTGCCGCGAGCGCTTGACGGTGACCCGCTCATGAGGGAACACCGCGGCCCCGACGAGCTGCGCAAGATCACGCTGACACCCGGCTTCAACCGCTACGCCGAGGGGTCGGCGTTGCTGGAGTGGGGCGACACCAAGGTCCTGGCAACGCTGACCATCGACAAGCGGCTCCCGCCCCACCTGCGGGGTCAGCGCGCCAAGACCGGCTGGCTGACGGCCGAGTACGCGTTGCTGCCCCGCAGCACGCAGGAGCGGAGCCCGCGAGAGCGGCTCTACGCCGGCGGCCGCACGCAGGAGATCCAACGGCTCATCGGCCGCGCCCTGCGCGCCGTGGTCGACCTCAGCATGTTCCGGAACCAGACGCTGGTCGTCGACATCGACGTCCTCCAGGCCGACGGCGGCACCCGCTGCGCAGGCATCACGGCCGGCTACGCGGCGCTGCACCACGCCGCGAACCGCCTGGTGTTCGACGGCACGCTCTCGGAGTGGCCACTGCGCCACGAGCTTGCCGCGGTCAGCGTGGGCGTGGTGCAGGGCGAGACATACGTCGATCTGGAGTACAGCGAGGACGTCCGGGCAGAGGTCGACCTCAACGTCATCGCGACGGAGGGGGGCGAGGTGGTGGAGGTCCAAGGCGGCGGCGAGGACCGACCCATCCCCGCCGAGACCTACGTCACGCTCGTCGCAAACGGCGTCACCGCCGTGCAGCGCGTCCTCGACGTGGTGAGGCCGCAACTCTCGTGAGCCGCCTCAAGATCGTCATCGCGACCGGGAACGAGGGCAAGCTCGTGGAGTTCCGTCGCGGCCTGGCCCGGCTGGACGTCGAGCTGGTCTCGGCCCGCGACGTCGGAATCACGCAGTTCCCCGCCGAGACCGGTGCCAGCTACGAGGAGAACGCTCTGCTCAAGGCCGGCTACGCCGCGCTCCACAGCGGCCTGCCGGCACTGGCCGACGACTCGGGGCTGGAGGTGGACGTTCTCGACGGCGTGCCGGGCGTCTACTCCGCGCGCTTCGGCGGCAACATCTCCGACGGCGAGCGCATCGCCTATCTGCTCGACAAGCTGCGCGAGGTGCCGCGGGGCGCGCGCGCGGCGAGCTTCGTGTGCGCCGTCGTGCTCGCCACGCCGGGCGGCGAGGTCAAGACCTTCAAGGGCGAGTGCCGCGGCGAGATCCTGCAAGGCCCTCGTGGGAACGGCGGGTTCGGCTACGATCCGGTGTTCTTCAGCCCGGAGCTCAACAAGACCTTCGCCGAGGCCGATGCGCGCGCGAAGGGACGCGTGAGCCATCGCGGACGCGCGCTCAAGCGCTTCCTGGAGTGGGCGCTCACGCCGATCGGCAAACGCACCATGCAGGAGACGACTCCCCGCCGCGACGCCAGGCTCTGACCCCGCGCCATGCGCCGCGCGGCCCCCGCCGGCGCGGACGCGCTCACCACTCCCGGGGCGGCGCGCTGCCCAGCGTCGCCACGGCTCCCGCCAGGTCCTCGGCGAAGCGGGCTTCCCAGCGATCCATGCCCGAGTCCGTGACCTGCTCCAGCGCCCGCTCACCGTCGAGCCGCCTGTCGCCCGCCAGGCGGCTGCGCCACAGCCGCACCCAGTCGGGGTGGGCGCTCGTGAGCGACTGCGAGCGGAGCAGGCACTGCGCGGACGCGACGACGCGCTGGCGCGCGTTGAGGCGGCTCATGTCCCGCAGCAGGGCCTCCGGGAACGGCTTGCGCCAACGGAACAGCGCGACCTTCTCCGCGACCGCCTCGACCCAGCTGTCGCGGTCCTCCCACACGTAACGCAACGGCAACAACGCCGCCTCCTCGAGCCAGTCGGGGCTCCGCGGCGTGGCACCCGGGTAGGCATTTTCGTGCGTGCTGCGGTAGAGCAGGATGCGCCCGAGCTCGTAGCTCAGCGCGCCTGCGGAGCGAGGCGAGCGCTCGTCGAAGCCCCGAAGCGCATGGCGGAGGGTGCCGGTCACCGGGTTGGCGCCACCGGCGCGGGGCTCGGCCAGGAGCTCGAGCCGCACGCCCCCCTGCCACGGCGCCCCCAAGTAGCGCGCCACGACCGGCTCGAGAACCTCCACCAGCGCGGCGGCCGCCTCCGCCCGATCCTCCTCGCCACGCGGGAAGCGGAGCTCCACGTGCCCCGTCGTGCCCTGCGCCACGTCGTCGAGACGCAGCCTGGGCCTGCTGCCTTCGCTCACGCCATCAGTATAGGGAGCCTGACGCTCACACCTGGATCGTCACGCGGGCGCCGTCCCCGAGCAGGTGCACGGCGTCGCTGAAGCGGATCACGCGCGACTGCAGCCCCATCGTCACGCTGTGGGTGCGGGCTCCATTCTTGAAGAACTTGACGCCCCGCAGCAGGTCCCCGTCGGTGATGCCGGTGGCGCTGAAGACCACGGTCTGGCCGGGTGCCAGGTCGTCGGTTTTGTAGACGCGATCGACGGTCGCCCCCATCGCCTCCAGACGCGCCTTCTCGCCGTCGTTGCGCGGCTTGAAGCGGCCCTGGATCTCGCCGCCGAGGCACTTCAGCGCTGCCGCTGCCAGCACGCCCTCGGGCGCGCCGCCGGTGCCCATCACGGCGTGTACGCCGGTGCCGCGCACCGCCGCGGAAAGCGCGGCGATCACGTCGCCGTCGCCGATGAGCTTCACGCGCGCGCCGGCATCGCGCACCTGGGCGATGAGCTGCTCATGGCGGGGCCGGTCGAGGATCACCACGGTCAGGTCGTCGACCGCGCGGTCGAGGGAGAGCGCCACCGAGCGCAGGTTGGCTGCCACCGGCCAGGCGAGGTCCACGGTGCCCGCCGCGGGCGGACCCACCACCAGCTTCTCCATGTAGGTGTCGGGCGCGCGGAACAGGCCGCCCTTCTCGGCCAGCGCGATGACCGCCACCGAGTTGGCGACCAGGCGAGCGGTGATGTTGGTGCCCTCGACGGGATCCACCGCGATGTCCACCGGGTATGCGCCCTCGCCGGCGCGGCCGAGGCGCTCGCCGATGAAGAGCATCGGGGCCTCGTCGCGCTCGCCCTCGCCGATGACGATCTCGCCCTCGATGTGGAGCTCGTTGAGGACCCGGCGCATGGCGTCGGTGCCCGCCTGATCGACCAGCTCGGGATCGCCCTTCCCCGCCACGCGGCTGGCTGCTATCGCCGCCTGCTCGGTCACGCGCACGGTATCGAGCACCAGCGCGCGCTCGAGATCGACCTTGGATGCCACACCGTCACGCTCCCGCACGGCCCGTCTCGGCCTCTTCGATGCCGCCATGCCTTGCATTGTGCCAGCCGCGAGGGTGCCGTGTCACCTCGCGCGCCGCGCCGGGCCCGGCGCGGCCGCCGCCTTGCGGCACGCCGTCAGCTGCGCTCGGGCGTGTCGCGGTGGCGGCTGGCGAGCTCGTCGGCGACGGCCTGCAAGCTCACGCCTCGCTCGGCCAGCAGGAGCAGCAGATGGAACAGCAGGTCGGCGGCCTCGGCGACCAGCGCATCGTCGTTGCCCTCGAGCGCCGCGACTACGCTCTCGCCCGCCTCTTCGACCACCTTCTGCGCCGCGTAGCCCACCCCGCGCTCGTGCACGCGCGTGACGTAGCTGCCCTCCGGCAGGGTGCGCAGCCGCGACGCCACCACAGTCTCCAGCAACGCCAGGATCTCCCCCGGCTCGGTGTGGTCGTCAGCGTGGCCGTCGGCGTCGGTCGCGGCGCTTCCGGCGCCTTCATCGCCGCTGCCGAGGTCCGGATCGGGGCCGCCCACGGTGCGGTAGAAGCAGCTCCGGTGGCCGGTGTGACAGGCGGGACCGGCTTGCTCCACGCGGTACAGCAGCGCGTCCTCGTCGCAGTCGTAGCGGATCTCCACCACGTGCTGGTCGTGGCCGCTCGTCTCGCCCTTGCGCCACAGCCCGCCGCGCGAGCGACTGTGGTAGTGCGCCAGGGAGGTGGCGAGCGTCGCCTCGACGGCCTCGCGGTCGGCGTAGGCGAGCATGAGCACCTCTCCGGAGACCACATCCTGGGCGATCACCGGCACGAGGCCGCGGTCGTCGAAGCGGAGGCTGTCGAGCGTCATGCCGCCCAGTCTACGGTGTGCGTGGCGTCCCCGGGCCGGTTGGGGCGGCCGCGACCCCATCCGGGACGGCACAGGCGTGATCGGCCGGGCTCACGCGGCCTCGTCACCGAGCCGGCGGGCCCTCGAGCGCCTGGGTCAGATCGGCGATGAGGTCGTCCGGGTGCTCCAGGCCGACGGACAGGCGCAGCAGATCCGGCGGGGTCGCGGTGCCCGGGCCCTCGATGGAGGCGCGGTGCTCGATGAGGCTCTCCACACCCCCGAGACTCGTGGCGCGCACGAACAACCGCGCACGCGCCGCGACCCGCATGGCCGCCTCGGCGCCGCCATGCACGCGGAACGACAGCATGCCCCCGTAGCTCGTCATCTGCGCGCTGGCCAGCGCGTGTCCGGGGTCGCTCGCCAGTCCCGGGTAGTGCACCCGCGCCACGGCCGGATGCTCCGCCAGGAAGCCGGCCACGGCCTCGGCGTTGGCGGCGTGCCCGCGCATGCGGTAGGGCAGGGTACGCAGGCCGCGATGCACCAACCAGCAGTCGAACGGGCTGGGCACCGCCCCCTCGTTGCGTTGCAGGAACACGATGCGCTCCCAGGCCTCGTCGAGGCGCGCCGCCACCACCGCTCCGCCCAGAACGTCGCTGTGGCCCCCCAGGTACTTGGTGGTGGCGTGGACCGCCAGGTCGGCACCGAGCGCGAACGGATCGGCCACGCCGGGTGGCGTCCAGGTGGCGTCGACCGCCACGCGCGCCCCGCGGGCGTGCGCCAGCTCGCACACGGCTGCCAGGTCGGTGATGGCGAGCAGCGGGTTGGACGGCGTCTCGACCCATACCAGCGCCGTCTCGGGGCGCCACGCCGACGCCAACGCAGCCGCGTCCGTCATGTCGACGTAGTCCACCTCGAGGCCGCGGCCGCGAAGCGCACCGTCGACGAGCTTGCGGATGCCGTGGTAGAGCTCACGCGGCAGCAGGGCGTGCTGGCCCGGCAGGAGGCTGCGCAACACCGCCGACGCGGCGGCGGAGCCGGAGGCGAACGCTGCCGCCGCGGCGCCGCCCTGCAGCGCAGCCAACGCCGTCTCCAGGGACCGGCGGTTGGGGTTGTCGGTGCGCGTGTAGACGAAGCCGCGGGGGTAGCTGCCGTCGGCCGCCCGCTCGAAGGTGGTGCTCAGCTGGATCGGCGGCACCACCGCTCCCGTGGCGGCGTCGGGCTCGCTGCCGGCGTGGACCGCGAGCGTCTCGAGGCGGGCCTTGGAACGGGCCATTCACGTCCTCCGCACGACGATGCCGGCCTCGGCGCAGACGCACTTCACGTCTGAGATGCTGACCTCGCCGCTGTGGAAGATGCCGGCGGCCAGCGCCGCGTCCGCCTCTCCGTCGAGCAGCACGTCGCGAAGGTCCTCGGCCCGACCGGCGCCGCCCGACGCCACCACCGGGATGTCCACCGCGCGGGCCACCGCCCGGGTCGCGGCGATGTCGAAACCCGTCCGCATGCCATCGGCGTCGATGCTGTTCAGCACGATCTCCCCCGCTCCGAGCGTCTGGCCCTCCACGGCCCAAGCAACGAGCTCCAGGCCGGTCGGGTGGCGCCCTCCCGCCACGAAGACCCGGTAGCCTTCCGGCGTGCGCCTGGCGTCGATGGACAGCACCACCGCCTGGCTGCCGTAGTGATCCGCAGCCTCGCGCAGCAAGACGGGGCGGGCCACCGCCCCGGAGTTGACCGAGACCTTGTCCGCGCCCGCCAGGAACAGCGCCCGGAAGTCCTCCAGGGTCCGCACCCCGCCGCCGATGGTGAGCGGCATGAAGCACTGCTCGGCGGCGCGCGTGGCGACGTCGAGGATGGCCCCCCGCCCCTCGGCCGTGGCCGTGATGTCGTAGAAGACCAGCTCGTCCGCGCCCTCGTCGTTGTAGCGCAGCGCCAGCGCCACCGGATCGCCGACGTCGGCCAGCTCGCCATGTTCCGCACGCCCGAACTGCCGGCCGCGGGTGACCCGCCCCGCGGCGACATCGAGGCAGGTGATGATCCTGCGCGCGAGCATTGCGCAGAAGCATACCCCGCCTTCAACGCGTGAGCAGCGACAGCATCTCCAGGTGATGCGTGTGGGGGGCGAAGTCGAACGGCTCCAGGCGCGCGATCCGCATCCCGCCGCGCTGGAACGCGGCCACGTCACGCGCCCAGGTGGCCACGTCGCAGGAGACGTAGAGCAGCTTGGGCACGCCCGCATCCAGGATGGCGTCGCGCAGCGCCGCGCTCAGCCCCGCCCGCGGCGGGTCCACCGCCACCAGCTCCGCGTCGCTCGGCAGCGGCGCGCGCCGGGCATCGGCCTGCAGGAAGCGCACGGCCTGACATCCGAGCCGCGCCGCATCTCGTTCGCCACGGGCGACCGCCGCGCGGTCGAGCTCCACGGCGGTCACGTGGTCGAAGCGCTGCGCCAGATGGAAGGCGACCGCCCCGCCCCCGGCGAACAGGTCCCAGGCGTGCCCGCCGCGCGGCAGCCAGCGCACCAGCTCGCGGTACAGCGCCCCGGCCGCCGCCGGGTTGGGTTGGGCGAAGGCGGTCGCGCTCACGCTCAGCTCGACGTCGCCGAAGCGCTGCCGGATGCTGCGCGCCCCCGCCAGGCGGCTGCTGCCGCGTCGGAAGCGCCCGCGCGGATCGAACGGCGCATGGGCGACGCCGCTGAGCCCCTCCGCGACGAGCTCATGGGCAACGCCCAGCAGGCCCCTCGACGGCAGCGACGTGACCAGCGCTGCGAGCACCTCGCCGTCGTCGTTGCCGCGCAGCGCCACCTCGCGAACGCCGCGCAGCCGCCCCGGCCGGGCACGAAGCGTGTCCCACGCCGCGCGCAGCGCCGGGCTCGCCGCCGGGTCCTCGTCGAGGACGACGACCTCGTGGCTGCCCTCGCGCCGGTAGCCGAGCCCGCCAGCGGCCAGCGCCGGCTGCACCGCGCTGCGGTAGCCCCACTCCGCCGGCGCGGACCGCACCGGCGGTACGTCCACCTGTGCCGCACCGGCGCGCTGCAACGCATCGACCAGCACCTCGCGCTTGAGCTCGAGCTGACGGGCGTAGCGGATGTGCCCGTAGTCGAGGCCGGGGTGCGGCGGCGCCTCCACGCGATCCGGGCTGGCCTCCGACAGGGTCGTCACGCGGCCGCGGAGCACGCCCTTGACCGGCACCACGTCCGCCACGACACGCTCGCCCGGGATGCCTCCAGAGACGAGCACGACGCGGCCGTCCGCGAGGCGGGCCAGCGCGTAGCCGCCGTGCACCATCCGCTCCAGCGTCAGCTCGGCTCTCACGCCGGTCAGTGTAGCGGCTCGCGGCCTGACCCTTTTCGCCCACGCACGCGCGCTTTTCACCGGGCCCGCCGCCACGCCCCTGCTATACTGCCGCCATGAAGCGCTCCTTCCAGGAAGTCGTGGAACTGGTCGTCTTCGGGCTCATCGCCCTGCTGATCGGCACCGGCTTGCTGTGGCTGGTGGGATGGGTGCTGGGTCTGGTCGGTCTGTTGATGAAGTTCCTGGCGGGGCTCATCTGGTGGCTGCTGCGCTACATCGTGCCCATTGCCATCGTTGCCGGCCTCATCTACTTCCTGGTGCGCGTGCTGCAGGGCGATCGCTCGGGACGGGCGGCACCGGCGACGGCGGCCCCCGGCGGCACGGGAACGGCGCCCGTTCCGGCGCCCTCCGGCGCACCGGCCGACTCGGACGCGCTTTCCGGCGGGACCGGCGATGGTCCCGACACGGCCGAGGCCACCGACGAAGCCGAGGCGTCCGGACCGCCCGGCGATGCCGACGCCGAGGCGGGCGCGTCACCGGAGGCGGACGAAGGCTCCCACGAGGACGCAGGCGGAGGCGAAGACAAGCACAACTGATCGGGCGACGGCAGACGCGCCGTCGGGACCGGGCTCCGTCGCGGAGCATGCCGCGAATGCCGGGTCCGTGCCAGGCGGCTTGCTAGACTCGGCACTATGCTGCGCTGGCTCGGGACGTTGTTGGCACTCCTGCCCGTCGTGATCCTGGGCACCGGCTTTTCGGAGGCGTGGCTCAGCCCCAACGACAACCTGGGAACGCCGATGCCCGGCGCGAAGCCGTCACCGACGAGCTACCCGCTCCTCGACGCGCTCCTGGCCCACGCAAGCGATCAGGTCAAGGCGGGGGCGGCGACCTTCCACCTCCTCTGTGCCACCTGCCATGGACCGACCGGCGCGGGCATGGCCGAGGCGAGGCTGGCCTTCGACCCGCAACACCGGCACTGCGAGCGCTGCCATGCACCGAGCAACCCCCCACTCCGCAGGGACATGAGGATCACCCCCAACCAGACGTTCTCCATCGGCCGGCCGCCACCGCTGCGCAGCGCCGCGCTGCTCGACCGCTACCCCACCGCTTCGTACCTGTTTGCCTTTGTGCATGGGAAGATGCCGCGCTACGACCCGGGCATGCTCGGAAGCCGGCAAACCGTTCAGGTCGTGGCGTTCCTGCTGGCGCTCAACCACGCCATGCCGCCGGGTTCGACGCTCGTTGGTCCCGACGCCGCGCTCGAGGTGAAGGGCTCACCCTGAAGCCAGGCGGAAGGTCCCGCAGGGCCGCCAGCGGTCGATCCGGGCCACAGCCACGGTGATCCGATGCCGAGCCGGCCGTGACGAGCGGCGGCCGACGTCCGATCCGCGGACACCTCGGGTGCGCGCCGAGAGCGTGACGGCGGTCCTACTCAGCTGCGAACGTCGAGCACGTCGCGCACGGCGTCACCGAGAAGGTTCCAGCCGAGCACGAAGACCACGATCACCAGGCCCGGCCAGGCCGACACGAACCAGTAGGCGAGCGGCTGTCCCGGCGGGCCCTTGATCCAATCGCGCGCGAAGCTGATCATCTGCCCCCAGTCGGCGTAGCCGACGGGAGCGCCGAGGCCGAGGAAGCTGAGCGCCGCGGCCGTGAGCACGACCGAGCCGATGTCCAGGCTGGCGATGACCAACAGCGGCCCGATGGAGTTGGGCAGGATGTGGCGCAACACCACCCGCCAGCCTCGCGCCCCCAGCGCCCGCGCGCCATCGACGTAGTCCCGTTCCTTGATGGCCATGATGTCCCCGCGGAGGATGCGCGAGTACGGCGCCCATTGCACCGCCGCGATGGCGATCATCACGTTGGTCAGGCTCTGGCCCAGGATGGTCACGATGACGATGGCCATCACCAGGTTCGGCATCGACAGCACCACGTCGACGAAGCGCATGAGGGTGTTGTCGAGCCAACCGCCCGAGTAGCCGGCGATGGCCCCGACCAGGGCGCCCATGAGCAGCCCGAAGCCCACCACCAGAACACCGACGTAGAAGGCCGAGCGCGTGCCCCAGACCAGCCCGTAGTAGATGTCGTAGCCGCCGCTGGTGGCGCCGAGCCACACCTTGCCGCTGGACGGTTCCGGGACCGCCGAGTAGCTGACCCTGGGGATGTTGAAGCACGAACTCGGCGGGGCCACGATGCTGCGCCAGAACGTGCCGGTGAGCGGGTCGACGATCTTGTAGGTCTGGCCCATGCCGAGGCCGAGGTCACGGGTGCAGGTGTTGCGGATCGTCTTGAGCTGGTAGTACGTCAGCTGCGGAGCGAACACCGCGATCACCACGTAGACGATAACGAGAATGGTGCCGGTGACCGCCAGCGGGTTGCGCCGGAAGCGCTTCATCGCCTTCGAGCGCCAGAAGCCGCGCTGTTCGCTCGGGGTCAGACCCTGGAGGGTAGCCTCGACCTGCTCGTTTGAGGCGTCCATCAGTCGTACCGGATCCGAGGATCGACCAGAGCGTACAGCACGTCGACCACCAGGTTGGCGAGCACCACGATGATGGCCGTGAACACGGCGCCCCCGAGCACGGCGGCGTAGTCGAGCTGGGTGGCGGCGGTAGCGAGCCACTGGCCCATGCCGGGGTAGGAGAAGATCGTCTCCGTGATGACCACCCCGTTGAACAGCAGGATGATCGTGAACCCCGACAGCGTGAGCACCGGGATGAGGGCATTGCGGCGAGCGTGCTTGTTGTTGACCACGCGCTCCGAGAGCCCTTTCGAGCGCGCGGTACGAACGTAGTCCTGCCCCAGCGCGTCGAGAAGGGAGGACCGCATGACGCGCATGATCTGAGCGCTGCTGACGGCCGCAAGGGTGATGACCGGCAGAATCAGGTGCCAGATGAAGTCCAGGAACATATGGAACTTGCCGTTGACGAGCGCGTCGATGATCAGGAAGCCGGTGTAGGAGTGGTAGGTGCCGTTGTTGATCTCGTTGGACAGCAAGATCGAGTCGTGCGTGGTGAGCATGCCGGGCTGGAACCAGCCCAGCCCGCCGTAGAAGATCACCAGCAGCCAGATCCCGAGCACGAAGGTGGGCAGCGACCAGCCCACGATGGCGACGACCCTGGTGATCTGATCGACCACCTTGTCGCGGTTGAGCGCCGCCGCCGTTCCGAGCCAGATGCCCACGCCCAGGATCGGGAACAGCGCCGCCAGGGCCAGCGTCATGGTGCGCGGAAAGCGCGTGGCGATCGCCCTTACCACCGTGCTACTGGCCACCTGCGAGTAGCCCAGGTTGCCGTGCAGCGCCTGGCTGAGCCACCGCCAGTACTGGCTGTACCAGGGCTTGTCGAGGCCGTACTGCTTGACGATCGCCTCGACGTTCTTGAGCTGTGCGGGTGAGGTCACGAACGTCGCCGCTCGTTCCGTCGGCGACAGCAGCTGCATCAGCAGAACGATCGCGAGCGTGACGCCCAGGAAAACCATCGGAAGATAGAGGATTCGCCTAACGATGAACGCGAACAAGGGAAGATCACCTCAGGCGCGCAGGCAGGGGAGTGGCCGGTTGGCCACCCCCCTGCCATTGCGCTCTCCAAGCGATTACTTGGAGATGTCCTTCCACAGGTACAGGCCGCCACCGATCAGGGCGTTGTAATAGACGCCCTTCAGGTCGGACCTGGTGACCAGGATGGGTTGCGGTGTCGGGTAGAGGATGAACGGTTCGTCCTGGTGCGCGATGGCGCCGATCTGCTTGTAGAGCAGGGCGCGCGTGGGCGCGTCGGTGGACGTCCCGGCCTGCTTGTCCAGCGCGATGATCTGCGGGCTGTTGTAGCTGGTGGACCAGGCGTACTGGCCCTTCAGGGTGGCGTCGTAGAACACCGGGATGTAGTCGGCCGGGTCGGCGTAGTCAGGCGCCCAACCCAGCGCGAACGCCGGCATGTTCCTCTTCTGCAGGCCGTCCAGGTAGGTCGGCCAGGCGACGCCGCGCACGTCGACGTGGAACTTCGGGTTCAGGTACTCGATGTTCGACTTGATGATCTGATCGACCGTCTGCCGCGAGGTGTTGCCGGTGTTGTAGAACAGCGTGACCTTGAAGCCGTTCTGCCACGCCTTGCCATCCCACGCCGCCTGGCAGTGCTGCTTGGCCTTCTCGAGATCGAGCGTGTACTTGGGGATGTTGGGGTCGTAGCCGAGGAAGCTCGGCGGCAGCGCCATGGTGAGGCTCTGGCCCAGGCCGAGGTCCACCTGCTGGATGAACGCCTGCCGGTCGAACGCGTAGCTGAAGCACAAGCGCATGTCGCGGTCGCTGAAGAAGTTGGCGGGGATGCCGTTCTGGTCGAGCTTGCCGGAACCGAGGTTGGGGTTGGTCGAGCCGCCCTGGATGTCCTGGTTCAGGAAGACGGCGTTCACGGCCGCCGGCGACCAGTCCTTCTGGTCGCCGTGCAGGTTCCAGATCTTCACGCCCGGCGAGCCTTCGAGCTGCTTGATGTCAGACAGGCTGCCGACCTGCATGTAGTCGGCGTTGCCCTTCTGGATCGCCAGGATGCGCGACGAGGTGTCGTTGACGTAGTTGATCAGGACGTTCTTCTCGGCCGGCTGCGGGCCCCAGTAGTTGGCGTAGGCCTTGGCCACGAACTTCTGGCCGGGCACCCACTGCACGAGCTCGTACGGGCCGGTGCCGTTCATGTGGTCCTGGGTGTAGGAGTTGACCGACAGGTCGTAGCCGATCCACTTCTTCCAGGTGGCCTCGGTGCCGTCCCACTGGCCGTGGGCGACGGCCCACTTCATGTCCATGATCGACGCCGCCGAGAACATCATGCGGGCGAAGAAGGTGGGGTCAGGCTGGACCAGGTGGAACACGGCCGTGTACGGATCCGGGCACGAGACGCTGTCGTTGATCTTCTGGAAGTAGTCGTGATACTGGGCGTCCGTGGCATCCTTGCCGAGCACCGAGTTGGCGTCGCCGTCGGCGCCGAGAAGCGACTCGGCCAGGATCCAGTCGCCCGAGGCCTGGTTGTTCGTGACCAGGGCGCGCTTGATCGAGTAGGCCACGTCCATGCAGGTCATCGGGTCGCCGTTGTGGAACGTCACGCCCTGGCGCAGGGTGTAGGTATACGTCTTGCCGTCCGGCGAGATCTTGTAGTCGGTCGCCAGCACCGGCACGAAGTCGGCGTTGCTGGCGCCCTTGTAGAAGTACAGCGTCTCGTAGACGTTCTGGATTACCTCAGCGGAGGCCGTGTCGTACGCGCGTGCCGGGTCCAGGGTCTTGATGCCCGCGGGCTCGACCTCGACGTACGTGTCCTTCGGTGTCTGCGCGAAGGCCACGGTGGCCAACAGCGCCGCCCCGACAAAGATGATGAGAGCTCGTTTCATGATCCTCCAACGTTGTATGCCATGTTGTGGTCCCGACGGGCCGCTGGTTGCGTTCAACCCGACGAGGGCGATGGGAATCCGAGAAGTTGCTCGCCGCGCCTCCTTTCGGACAAGGGCAGAGCGCCCCCTTTCGGACGGTCGTCGCAGTCTACCAAAGAACTGCACGTCTCCAACATGAGCCTGTGTGAGTCCTGCGCTCACGAAGGCCTCGCCCGGGTCTGCAATGCTGCAGCCATGCATGATGCGCATCCGCACTCGCCACGTTGCCGCCCGGGCACGCGGTTGGGATAGACTTCGTGTCGATGCCACACGACGCCCCCCGATTCGGCGCATCCCGGAGCCGGAAGCGCACCCTGCTCCTCGTGGTCGCCCTGTCGCTGCTGCCGACGCTGCTGGCGGGCTGCATGGGGCGCGGTGACTCGACCGCGCCGATCGTGGCCATCACCGATCCCAAGAGCGGAACCACCCGGCCGGCGGACAACCTCACCATCACCGGTTACGCCATGGACGACACCGGCGTGGCAGCCATCGACATCAACGGCGTCGACGTGCTGCAGAACCCGGCCTACAAGGGCGAGAAGGGCAAGCGCCTGATCCGCTTCCGGTTCGCCGTGGGCGGCCTGAAGGACGGCGAGGTGACCACGCACATCAAGGTCACCGACGTCACGGGCCACACCTCGTTGCTCGACTACCAGCTGACCATCGACAACACGCCCCCCACCGTGGACCTCACCAAGGTCGACAAGCTCAGCGGCGGCCAGCTCCACGTCGAGGGCGAGGCGAAGGACAACACCCGGGTGGCCAGCATCACCGTCGACGGCCAACCGCTCGCGTTCACGCCCGGCCCGGACGTGCCGTTCTCCGTGGACGTGCCCGCCAAGCCCGGCGGCACCATCGTGGTGGAGGACAGCGCGGGCAACAAGACCAGCAAGCCGCTGCAATGACGCTCGCTCGGCGGAGCGATGAGGTCGATCCCGTCCTCCCCTACACGGCCGCGGACCTGCTCGGAGGCTTGCCCCCGGCCGGCACGGTCGCCCTGGAGAAGCGCTACGGGAACGGCGATCTCACCGACGTGCTCGACGCGCTCGGCGTGGGCGGCCCGTTCACGGTGGAGACGCCGTGGGAGCTCCGCGACGAACGCGGACGCCACCTCATCCACGCGGCCGGCTACGCGGCCCTGCCCTTCGGCGAGGCCTACGGGCCGCTCGTCGACTTCGTGAGCGGCTTCCTGGCGAAGAGCCGCGAGATGGGCCTGCCGCAGCAGTCGGCGAGCGCCTGGCGGGGAGCCCTGGAAGCCAACCTCGTCACCTTGCTGAGCAGTCTCGCCCCGAGCCACGCGGACAGCCGAGTGCTGTTCGGGAACAGCGGCGCGGAGGCGGTGGAGGCGGCGATCAAGCTGGCGCGGGCGGCAAGGCCCAACGCCGCCACGTTCGTCAACTTCACCGCCGCCTACCACGGCAAGACGCATGGCGCCCTGGCGCTGACCCCGAACGTGGAGTACCAGTCCACGTTCCTGCCGCTCTCGCCCAAGACGTACACCCTCCCCTACGGCGACCTCACGGCGCTCGAGAAGACGCTCGCCCGGCATGCGCGCGACATCGTGGCGGTCGTGGTGGAGCCGGTGCAGGGCGAGGGCGGGGTGATCATCCCGCCGCCGGGCTTCCTGGCCGGCCTGGGCGAGGCCGCGCGAGCGCGCGGCGTGCTGGTCATCGCCGACGAGATCCAGACGGGCCTGGGACGGACCGGCGAGTGGTTCGCCAGCGTGGCGGCGGGCCTCGACCCCGACATCGTCACGCTCGCCAAGCCCCTGGGGGGCGGGCTGGTGCCCGTCGGGGCCACCATCGCCCGAAACGACATCGTGAAGGCCTTGCTGCCCGGCTTCGCGAGCAAGCGCCACTCGTCCACCTTCGCGGGCGGTTCGCTGGCGATGGCGGTGGCGCTGCGATCACTGGACCTGATCCGCGAAGAGGGCCTCGTGCGCAAGGCGCGCGAAGACGGCCGCTACGCTCTCGAGCAGCTGCAGCGCCTCCAGGCGCGCTTCCCCAACTTCTTCGAGGCGGTGCGCGGTGCCGGCATGCTGTTCGGCATCCAGGTGCGGCCCGTGATCGGACGCCTGCCGCTGGGCAGCCGGCGCCTGCTCCCCTACGACGACGACACGCTGAGCCAGCTCGCGGCCGCGCTCGCCTTGCGCGCGCTGCATCTCGGCGGCGTGCACGCCTGCGTGTCGCTCAACAACGTGCGCACCGTCAGATTGACGCCGGCGCTGAACCTGCCGCGCCCGCTCCTCGACGAGCTGCTGCGCCGCACCGAGGCGGTTGCGGCCCGGCACCGCCGTTCCTGGACCATGCTGCCACGCTTGCCGCTGCCCCGATTGATCCGTCTGATGCGCCTGTCGGACTAAGGTCCAAGCCGGCATGACGGGCCACGGCGATACCGGAGCGCCCACACTCGTTACAGGGAACAAAAGAAACGGACGCCCGCAGGCGTCCGTTGGACGAACCCAGCCAATCCGGTTGCAAGGACCTGTCTTAGCCGGCACCCGAGGGCGCCTGGCGGAACTCCTTAGAAAGGAGGTGATCCA
>CAYOXR010000075.1:0-2253 GCA_964407955.1 uncultured bacterium
ACGCTCCGTGCTTGTCTGCGATGCGATGGCCGATGGGCAGCGCGCACTCGGCCCTACGAGAGCCTTCGAGCGGGAGTAGAAGCTGCCTTTTCCTGACGTCGGCGGCGCCGTGCGGTGCATCGGAGAACGAGCGAATCAACAGCAAGGGCACGTGAACGCCGAGAATCGCCTTGTGCGCCACCGCGCCGAGCTCGGATCCCGTGACCCCGGTCCGGCCATGGCTCGCCAGGGCGACGAGGTCGACGCCCTCGTCATGAGCATGGGTGATGATGCAGGTAGCCGGATTCCCCTCGAGGATGCGGGTCCTGGCGGAGACGCCTTGTGCTGCCAACCGCTTCGCGACTCCAGCCAGATACGATCCCGCGGCGTCGTGGTGCAGTTGCCACTCGACCGGATCGGTCGGCTGTACGTGGCCTGCAGTCGTCGGGATCTCGAGCACGCGGATCAGCGTGACCCGAGCACCGCTGAGCTCCGCGATCGCTGTGACGTGAGGCAGCACCGATTCGGCAGCGAGCGATTCGTCCAGTGGGACCAGGATGTGCTCGAACATGGTGCTCCTCCGTCGCGCCGGGACGCGCCCTGGGTCGCTCAGGATGGCGCCGTGCAGGGAGACACCGTTGGGACAACGCGAATCTTGGGTCGCGAAGGGCTCGGGGAGCGCGCCTCCCATGCTACAGCGGGAGTCCCGTGGCAGGCCAGGCCGAACATCCCGGCGCGGATTGGCTGTCGGTGCGCTCGGCCCAGGCAAGCCCACCCAGCGGGTGGGCGGTCGACCTTCGTTCGAGCCGCGCAACCGGCCTGGTTCCCCACGGGCGATGATGATGGTTCCCCGGTGGCGGTCACGGGACTTCCCCGCGCGTCTACCTGCCTGCTTGCGCGTCTCTGGGCTGCAGGGTAGGGTTCCGTCGTGCCTCGGGCCACTACGCCGTGCGCAGCTGGCGTTGCAGCTTCCGCACGACCTTTTCGCGGTACATCGCCCGGTCGGCGTGCGCGAGCAGGGCGTCCAAGGTGGCGCCGTCACGGGGATGATGCGCGACCCCGAAGCTCCCTTGCAAGCTGAACGCATGCCCATCGATGTTCAGGGGTGTGGCCAGGCTCCTTCGTAGGGTCCGCACGACCCGGCCAACGTCATCGGGCGAGGCCTTGGCGAGCAGGAGCACGAACTCGTCGCCGCCGATACGCGCCAGGAGGTCGCTCTCCCGCGTGTGACGCGCCAGATGGGAACTCACGAGGTTCAACGCCTTGTCGCCCGTGGAGTGGCCGAGTTGGTCGTTGATGGCCTTGAAGTTGTCGAGGTCCAGGTACACCAGGGCGCCCTTCCAACCCTGGCGTCTGGCGAGGGCGAGCATGTGGGCCCCTTCGAGCTGGAAGAAGCGCCGGTTGGCGAGTCCCGTCATATCGTCGTGATTCGCGCGTTCTCTGAGATCGGCCTCGAGCGCTTTCCTGGCCGTGATGTCGCGCTGGGTGATGAGCCCCCCGGGGCGCCCGTCTCGAAGGGGGACCACGCTCAGCTCGAACCAGCTCGTAGCGAGTGCCGGGCGGAGGCAGTACTCGCTATCGAACCGTGGGAGGTTGCCGGACAGGACGTCCGCGATGCCTGCGTGGAGCCGGCCGCGAACCTCCTCGGCGACGCCGTGGCGGACCGGGAAGATCGCCTGGCAGGGCTGGCCGACGCTTTCCCCGTTCCCCGAGCTCTGATCCCGAAGGAAGTGCCGCCAGGAGGCGTTGGCCGCCACGAGGGTGCCGTGAGCGTCCAGAATCAGAATGTGTTCGGGAAGGGCGTTCAGGACGCCCAGCAAGAACACATCGTCGAGCTTCACTGACTCACCCTCCCGTTTCGACATGCCGAAGACACGTTCGCGACGTGCCGTGATCAGCTGAAGGGTCGGCAGCTGCGAGCGCAACCCTTCGCCTGTCCAGCGCCGGGCTCTACTCCATGACGAGGAACATGATCTCCTGCAACATGTCCCTCGAGACCGACTTCGTCGTCGATTCGGCCATGTTCTTGGCTCTGGCGACCTGTACGACGGCCTCGTCGTACACGATCCAGAACGCATCGTTCCAGTCCAGGCGGGCATTGCGCGCGGCTTCGTAGAGAGGCCTGAGGCCCTCTGCAACGGTCCGGCACAAAGAAGCGGCCACCGCGTCCATCACGCTCGCATACCTTGGAAGACGCGTACCACAAGGAGCACCACCGCGACGATCACGAGGACGTGAATCGCGCCCCCGAGGGTCGTGGACGTGACGAGCCCC
>CAYOXR010000076.1:0-5983 GCA_964407955.1 uncultured bacterium
TAGCCGCGCGCCGCCAGCAGGTCGCGCACCACCCGGTCGATGGCGCGCCCCTCGGGCGGACCCCCGCTGGCGTAGGCCTCGGCGATGGCGCGGACGGCGGCGTCGCGGGCCTCGATCACGGCGGCGCACGCCTCGCTGAGCTCCGCGCTCGGCTCGCCGCACACGCCCATCCAGGTGACGTCGGCGTAGGGCGCACCGTCCTCGGCCAGCTTGGCCCACAGGTCGATGAGCACCACCTGGCCGGCCGCCAACACGGCGTCCTGACCGCGTCTGGGCACGTAGTGCGGATCGCCGGCATGGGCGCCGAAGCTCACGTTGGGCGGGTGGTCGAACGTCAAGTCGCGCTCCTGGAAGTACTGCGCGATGACGTCCCGGACCTCGGTCTCCCGAACCGGCCTGCCCAACTCCAGGCGCTCGGCGAGGAATCCGAAGGCGCGGTCCTTCGCGGCCAGCACCGCCTCGGCGGCCTCGAGGTGGGCCGACACCTGAGCCGACGACCAGGTCTCGAGCGCCTGCGCCACGTTCCCCGAGGACGCCACCTCCACGCCCAGCGACCTGACCAGCTCCACGGTGCCGGCGTCGACGATGCCCACGTAGGGGTTGTCGCCCGCCGGGGAGTACTCCATCGCCAGCCGGGTCCGGCCGGTCAGCAGCCGCCTGAGCTCGGCCTCCAACGACGCTCGGCTGCTGTAGGCGCGCACCTCGAAGGCCTGCGCCGGCACCGACCCGCGCTCGATGGCATGCACGAGAAGCACCGGCTCCCCCGCCGCCGGAACCAGCAGGAACACGCGCCGCGAGGCCACGCCGCCGTTCAGGATGGGCGCGATGCGCGCTCTGGCGACGGTGTTGACGCCGCGGAAGTCGTACAGCAGCCAAGCGTCGAGACCGTCGGCTCGCAGAGCGGCCTGGGCCGTCGTCAACCAGTCCATGGCCCAGTGTAGCGTCGCCCCGCAGCGCGCGCCCGGCGGTGGGCCCGGGGGGTCCGACGCTGCCGGCGGCGAGCACCAACGCCGTTCGAACGGCGAGCCGCCTGCGCGCCCTCGGCACGGCCGGGCGGCGTGACGGCGAAGACGATCCCGCCGCGCTCGGACGGCGCGGAGGCGGCTCGCGACGCGAAGGGCTCAGTACACGAACTCGTCGATGTGGTACAGCGCCACGCGCGCATCGGGCAGCGCCGCGCGCACGGCTCGGCGCATGCGCCGGTACTGCCCGTTGCGCTCCTCGCGCGACAACGGGCGCACGCCCTCGGCCTCGATGCGGGCCACGTACGCCGAGCCGGCCTGCGGGACGAACGGCGACAGGTACACGAGATCGCCCCGACCGAGCGGCAAGCGCGCCAGCAGCGAGCGGCTCTCCGCCTCGTGGCGGGCGGCGTACGCTTCGCCGCCGACGCCGACCATCAGGATCACGGACACCGTCAACCCGGCCTCCTTCAGCGTGGTCACGAACGCCGCCGCCTCGGCGGCGCTGCCGGGCTTGTTCAGGTACGCCAGCAGCTCGTCGGAGCCGGTCTCGAGGCCGACCGCCACCCGCGTCAGCCCCCACGCCGCGAGCTCCCGCCAGTCGCCCGGAGGCTTGCGCTCGCCGCCGAACACGTCGACGAAGCCCGCCAGGTTGCGGCCCGGGAAGTGCCTCCGGACCACCTCGAACAGGGGCCGCAAGCGCGCATTGGACAGCACCAGGGCGTTGCCGTCGGCGAGGAACACGCCCCGGCGTGCCGCCGCCGACGCCCCGAGCAGGGCACCGACAGCCTGCGCGTGCGCCTCGAATGCCGCGGGCTCGCGAACGGCGAACGGGCGGTCCTGGTAGAAGGTGCAGAACGTGCAGCGGTTCCAGGAGCAACCATGCGTGGCCTGCAGCACGATGGCGCCGTACTGATCCGGCGGCAGGATGCTCACCGGCTCGTAGGCGGCCAGGAAGCGCGTACGCTCGCCGGCCAGGCGCTCGGGCGTCCAGCCGCGGATCCGCTCGAGCCGTTCGGCCAGGGCCGTCGCCTCGTCGGCACTGAGGGGGCGGAAGCGCTCCGCGCCCGCGGCCCGCCGCAAGCTGCCGCGTTCCAGCGCGGCCTGCGCCGCCGCGGCGGCAGCGCCGGCGCGCCTGAAGTGCGCCTCGGCGTCCTCCACGTCCACGCGCCAGCGGCGGCGCACCCCCTCCACGCTGCGACGGCCGTAGATCTCGGAGGACAGCGAGCGCTTGTAGGTGCGGCCGTCCACCATACACGTCGAAGGACGCCCCTCCAGATCGAAGCTCACGACCTCGCGCCGGTTGCGACTGAGAGCGGTCGCTCCCGGCTGGAGCGAGACCAGGAAGAGCGTCTCGTCGCCCGCGGCGGCCTCCACGGCGTGTGCTGCGCTCACTCTCTTATGCTAGCGCCCGCCGTCCGCGCCCGCGTGCGCCCTCGCGAAGGCGCCTTGCAACACCGCCAGGTCGAGCGCGCCGGTGTCCGCCACGACCCGGTGCGCGGCGCCCACGCGCTCGGTCCCGCCGACCCCGACCGCCGCCATGCCGGCCGCGAGGATGGCGGCCACGCCGGCCTCGGCATCCTCGATGCCGAGGCAGTCCTCGTCGAGCACGCCCAGCTGCTCGGCCGCGCTGGAGAACACCTCCGGATCCGGCTTGCCGCGACGCACCTCAGCCGCGTCCACGACGACGTCGACGTATTCCTCGATCGCGAGGCGCCGCACCACCGCCGGCGCGTTGCGGCTGGCCGACGCCACCGCCACTTTCAGGCCCGCCTCGCGGAGCGCCGCCAGCAGCTCGGGGACGCCGGGCAGCAGGTCGGCGGGGGTGATGGTCTCGATCAGCTGCTGGTAGCGCCGGTTCTTCTCGTCGGCTAGACGCGCCTTCTCGGTGTCGTCGTAGCTGCGCTCCGCACGCTCGAGGATGCGTTCCAGCGACGCCATGCGCCCCACGCCCCGCAGCGACTCGTTGGCGGCCCGATCGAAGGGCACCCCGAGGCGGTCGGCGAGCTCCTGCCAGGCGCGGTAGTGGAACTCGGCGGTGTCGGTGAGCACGCCGTCGAGGTCGAACAGCACGGCGCGGAGGCGCGGCGCGTTGCCGCGCGTCACGCTCTCGCCCGCCGTCAGCGTCACCGGCTCGAGCCGGTGCAGCAGCGTCATGGAGGCACCCTGGAGCAGCCGGTAGCGGGTCTCGTCACGGCGCACCGCCACCTCCACGCGGCAGCCACCGAGCGCGACCCGAAAGCGGTAGCCGTCCCACGCCCCCGGCAGCCGCGGCACGAACGACAGCCGTCCGGCCTCCGTGCGCATGCCGGCGAAGCCGTGCAGCACAGTCATCACCGCGCCGCCCATGGCGGCGGTGTGAACGCCGTCCTTGACGTTGCGATTGATGTCGTCGAGGTCCATGCGGGCCGTCTGACGGAAGTAGCGCTCGGCCTTGTCCAGCTGTCCCAGCCGCGCCGCCACGATGCCGTGGACGCAGGGCGACAGCGACGAGTCGTGGGTCGTGAGCGGCTCGTAGTAGGCGAAGTCGCGCCGCGCCTCGGCACGCGAGAAGCGCTCCTCGCGCAGGTAGAGCGCCTGCACCACGTCGGGCTGCTTGAGCACCTGCCGCCGGTAGATGTCGAGCGGGTGGAAGTGGAGAAGCAGCGGCCGCTCCTCCGGGGCGATGCCGGCCGGGTCCCAGACCTCCTTGTCCAGGAAGCCGTCGTCCTGGCAATGGATGCCGAGCTCGGGATCGAAGGGCAGACGCATGCGGTCGGCGGCGCCGAGCCAGCGCACCGGCTCGGCGTCGTCCAGGTGGAGCTCGGCCGCCAGCGATGCGAAGCGAGCCGGCTCGGCGCGCGCCAGCTCCGCCGCCGTCCGCGCCGCGAAGCGCAGGTGCTCCTGCGCCATCAGGTTGGTGTAGAAGTTGTTGTCCACCAGCGCGGTGTACTCGTCCGGACCGGTGACCGTGTGCAGGCAGAACGCCCCGCCGCGACGGGCCACGAACGTGCCGCGCGACAGCCAGAAGCGGGCGGTCTCGAAGAGCATGGCCGCGCCGCCCTGCCACAGCAGCTCGCTGTCGCCGGTGGCCTCCAGGTAGCGCTCCAGGGCGTAGGCGATGTCGGCGTTGATGTGCACCTGCGCGGTGCCTGCCGGGAAGAAGGCGGAGGCCTCGTCGCCGTCGATGGTGCGCCAGGGGTACAGCGCGCCGGCGTGGCGCAACTCCGCCGCCCTGCGGCGGGCCGCGTCGAGCGCCCGGATGCGGTGCAGCAGCATGCCCCTGGCCAGCTCGGGGCGGGCGTACAGGAAGCTGGGCAGCACGTACAGCTCCGCGTCCCAGAAGAGGTGACCCTGATAACCGGGACCCGTCAGCCCCTTGGCCGCGATGGAGGCGCGGCCGTCGCGGCCCACGCCCTGGTAGAGCTGCAGCAGCCCGAAACGAAGGCTCTGCTGCACGACGTCATCGCCCTCGACGATGACGTCGCAGTCCTGCCAGAAGGCGTCGAGCTCCGCGGCCTGCTCGCGCGCCAGGGTCTCGAAGCCCAGCGCCGACGCCTCCGCTGCGGCCGTCGACGCCAGGCCCGCCAGCGCCCCGGCCTCGACCGCGCGGCTGTCGACGTAGGCAACGGTCTTCTCCAGCACGGCGCTGCCGCCCGGCGCCAGCCTCAGGCCGAAGCGCACGCCCGGCGCCTCCTCGTCCGGAACCGCATCGCGCGCCACCTCCTGGCCGCCCGTGAGGCGGTGGCTGGCGGCGCAGGCGAGCGTGAGCCCGCTCTCGCGGGTGCGCTGGGTGATCGCGACGTCCTCGCCGTGAACGGACGCCGCCACGGTCTCGAGCACCCGTCCGGCGGCCGCGCCGCCGGCCCGCGGGTCGCCCGGGTCGGCGTGGTCGGCCACGCGCCCGTCCAGGCAGGTGCGCAGCTCGAGTCGCAGGGCGCCGTCCGGCGCCGTCACCCGGTAGCGGATGGCGGCCACGCTCGGCCGCGTCAGGCACACGAGCCGTTCGATCTCCAGCCGCACGCGGCGTCCACCGGGCGACAGCCACGTCAGCTCGCGCCTGAGCACACCGCGGCGCAGGTCCAGCGTGCGGGCGTAGTCCTCGAGCCGGCCGGCGTCCATGGCGAAGCGCTCGCCCTCGACCAGCAGCTCGATGCGTTGGCCGTCGGTGACGTTCGTCAGCGTCTGGTCCTTGCGGGCCAGCCCGTAGGCGTCCTCTGGGTAGCGGATCGGTCCGCTCTCGTAGAAACCGTTGAGATAGGTCCCGCGCGTGCTCACCCGGGGGCCGCCGCTCAGCCCCTCCTCGAAGGTGCCGCGCATGCCGAGGTAGCCGTTTCCGAGGGCGAACACCGACTCGCTGTGGCGTGCCTGGCGCAGCTCGAAGCGGGTCTCGCGCACGGCCCAGGGATCGGCGGGGTACAGGGGCGTGGCGGCGTCGTCCATCGGTCCTCCCGGGTACCGCGTCGTGCCATCCTAGCTTGCGCGGAGTCGCCCGGCTCGGATCGTCGCGCCGCCCTGTCGCAGCGGCCTGCCTAGCGCGTGCCGCGGAGTTGCGGGTCGAGCGCGTCGCGCAGCCCGTCACCGAGCAGATTGAAACCCATCACCGCCAGGAAGATGGCCAGGCCCGGAAAGGTGGTCACGCTGGGATTGGAGAAGATGTAGTTGCGGCCCTGGCCGAGCATGGCGCCCCACTCGGGGGTCGGCGGCTGCACGCCCAGGCCCAGGAAGCCGAGGCCGGCCGCGGTGAGGATGGTGGCGCCCATCGACAGCGTGGCCTGCACGATGACCGGCGCCACGGCGTTGGGCAGCACGTGCCGCCACAGCACCCGGCGATCGGCCGCGCCCAGCGCCCGGCTCGCCTCCACGTAGCTGATCTCGCGGATGGTCAGCACCGAGGCACGCACCAGCCTGGCGAAGCGCGGGATGGTGGCGATGCCCACGGCCACGATGACGTTGGTGAGCCCGACGCCCAGCAGCGACACCAGCGTCAGCGCCAGCAGGAAGCTGGTGAACGCCAGCATCAGGTCCATGACGCGCTGGAT
>CAYOXR010000077.1:0-1966 GCA_964407955.1 uncultured bacterium
ATCACCTGATCGAGGATGGTGTCCTCGAGCGGACGCGTCATGCCGGCCATCACGACCAGGCCGGCGATGGTCGGATCTTGTTGGGCGATCCGCGGCGCCAGGGTGGCGCCGAGGCTGTGGCCGAGGAGGAAGACGCGATTCGGGTCGAGCCCCGGGGCCCGCCGCAACAGCGCCACCGCAGCGAGCGCGTCGTCGACGACCTCCTCCTGGACGGTCATGGAGGCCGCCTGCTCGGGGCTGAGGCGCCCCGCGTACGCCTTGGTGCGCTTCTCGTAGCGGAGGACGGCGATGCCGCGGCTGGCCAGGCCCCAGGCCAGGTCGCGGAAGGGCTTGTTGGAGCCGATGGTCTCGTCGCGGTCGAGCGGCCCCGATCCGTGCACGAGGACGACGCCAGGCCCAGATGCGCTGTCGTGCGGAAGGCTCAGCGTTGCCGGCAGCGGCCACGCACCCCCCTCGCCGACGATGACCTCGCGTTCCGCGAAGACGGTCGGGTCGGCGTAGGCAGGCGTCGCGTAGGCCGAGTCCGTCGCCGCGAGCTGCGTGGCCAGACCGCCGATCGCGCCCGTGTCGGTGACCACCACGTGGATGTCGATCTGGCCCTTCTCGAACCGGCAGGTGAGCGTGACGGTCCGGCCGTGCTCATGCTCGCGTGCCCGGGTCCGCAAGATCGCTTGGAACGATCCAGCCTGGCCACACAGCCGCAGCCAGGTCTGCTCGAGCGCCTCGGCTGGGAGGCTCGCGGCCAGGGTGGCATCGAACAGGCGGGCCGCCTGAGCGTACCGCCCGCCCGCGACGTGGCGCAGGCAGGTCGTCGCGATCTCGGTTGCCTGGGCTTGGGTGCTCATCGTTGGGTCCTTCCGTGCTCGTGCCGCGTCGGCGGTCCGCGACGCGGCGAGCGTTCGGGCATCGGCGCTGGACGCCGCTCGGGTGGTGTCCGGGAGCGCCACGAGGCCGGTCTCGGCGCGGCGTCGTCGCTCATGGAGTCGTGATCGGCCACTGTCACGGAAACGATACCGGTATCTCGAACGCCGAGCCGCCAGCATGAAGCGGTGCCGCGCGGAAGGCTGCGCGGCGGAGGCGAAGATGTCGATCATGTCGGTCCCCTTCATCGCGGACGTTGCCGCGCGCTGTCTCGGGGGCTGAGCGCCCTCGCTCCGAAAGACCGCCGCCGCCTTCCGGACATCCCCGGCGACACCCACCCGATCCGCGTTCCGACCCGCTTCGGCCCGGCGCGGTGCACGGTGTATCGCCCTCCGGCGGGCGGGCAGGGGCGGCCGGGTGTGTACGTCAACGCTCACGGCGGTGGCTTCGTCATCCGTTACCCAGAGCGGGATGATCCCTTGTGCCGCTACCTGGCGTTGCGCGCCGGCGTGGCGGTGCTGAACGTGGACTACGTGGTGGCGCCGCGCCATCGCTTCCCCGATCCCGTCGAGCAGCTCTGCGACGTCGTTTGCTGGGCAGCCGGCGCAACCGGGGAGTGGGACGGGACCCGGCTCTGCGTCGGCGGGCAGAGCGCCGGCGTGGCGCTCGCCGCCGGGGCGGCGCGCCTCGCGCTGGAGAGCGGCGGCCCGCGAATCGCCCTGCAAGTCCTGCACTACGCGCCACTCGATCTCGTCACGGTCCGCGAGCCCGGGAGCGGGGCGGGAGGCAGGTCGGTGGTCCCCATCTGGATGGCCGAGATGTTCCATACCGCCTACATCCGCGAGCCCGCGCAGCGGCACGACCGCCTGGCGTCCCCCGCGTGGGAGGCGAACGGCGACGGCATCGAGGGAATCGCTGCGGCCCTAGTCATCACCCGCGAACGCGACCCGTTGTGCGCGGGCGGCGCCGCCTACGCCGGCAAGCTCGCTGCGGCTGGGTGCCTTGCGGCGTATCGCGACGTGCCGGGGGCGGATCATGGCTACGACATCGTCGGCAACGACGAGGACCTCATCCGACAGATGTACGCCGTGATCGTCGGTCATGT
>CAYOXR010000078.1:0-2136 GCA_964407955.1 uncultured bacterium
GCCCGCTCCCACCGCCTGGAGCTCCGCCGCCAGCGCGGGTCCCAGGGCCAGTGGATTGAACTCGAAGCGCAGCGTCACCGGCACGGTCTCGCCGGCCGGCGCCGCGATGCGACCGAGATTGGCGGTAGCCACCGGGCGCCCGGCAAGCTGGAGCTGGAGCCGCGGGGTGCGCAACAGGTAGCCGATGCGGGCCGGGTTGTGAAGCGTAGCCGGCACTTCGAACGTTGCGTGCATCAGCGAATCGATCTTGAGGCTGGCGCCCGAGGTGGCGATGGTGATCTCCGGCGCGTACCACTTCAGGTTCCAGGTGATCGACCCGTGGCCCACGGTCATCTGCGGGAAGCGCACGTTCACGCCCAGCGCTTGGACGCCCACCACAGCGTTCAGGCGGTAGCTGGCGGAACCGCCCCCGGCCAATGTCGCGAAGGTCGCGACGAGCCTCGGCGCTGCCGAAAGCGGCACCCGCACTTGCAGTGTGAGGTCGCCCGTGCCCTCGGCGGGCAGCTGAACCCCGCTGCGGAACGACCCTGTTGCCGCGCGCGAGCCGGCGAGGTAGAGCTGGGTGTCCAGCGTGCGCAGACCGATGGCGAAGGGGTTCGGATTGTAGGCACGCAGGTGGATGTCGAAAACGGCCGCTCCGTCACCGACCCCCGGAGGATCGACGTACTCGAACCCCGTGCCGTTTGACAAGGCGGTGAACGACGGCGCTGCGACCGCTGGTGCCGTCGCCGGCGCACAGGCTGTGAGGACGATGGGAAGCAACGCCACCAGGGCGAGGACCGGCAACCACCAGTGTCGACGCATGGAACACCTCCGGGGCGCCGCCCGGGCGCCCGTCACTGCAGGGTAATGCGGGGGTTGAACGCGGCGTATAAGATATCCGCCACCAGATTGGCGAGCGCGAATCCCAGGACGGCGACCAGGGCGACCGCCTGGATGAGCGGGATGTCGCGCCTGGCGATGGCGAAGGTGAGCAACCGCCCGAGGCCGGGGTAGTTGAATACGTTCTCGACCACGATGAGGCCGCTGATGAGCCAGCCGAAACTGATCGCCACCACGGTGATGGTCGGCAGAAGGGCGTTCCGCAAGACGTGCGCGACCACCACCCGCCGCCAGCGCACGCCCTTGAGGATGGCGGTGCGCACGTACGGCCGGCGCAACTCCACCAGCATGCTGGCGCGCGTGAGCCGAGCGACGTAGGCCAGGAGCACCAGAGTGGCCGTCAGGGCGGGTAGGACCAGGAACGGCAGCGATTCGAAGAAAGTCGACCCCGGCGCGATGGAGGAGTTCGCGGGCAACCAGCCCAGGCTGAAGCTGAACACCTGGATCAGCACCAGCCCGGTGATGAACTCGGGCAACCCGACCACCGACAGGCTGGCGAGACTGATGAGCGTGTCGATCCAGCTCTCCTCGTAGAGGGCCGCGATCACACCCAGGGCCACGGCCGTAGGTACGGCGATCACCAGCGTCAAGCCGGCCAGCTGCAGCGAGTTGGCCAGGCGCGCCAACACCAGCACGCGTACCGGCTGGCCGGTGCTGAACGACGTGCCCCAGTTCCCGCGCAGGAAGTCGCCGAGCCACGAAAGGTACTGAAGCGGCAGCGGCCGGTTGAGCCCGAGCTGAACCCGCAGATGCTGAAGCGCCTGCTCGCTGGCCTCGCGCCCCAGCAGGATGCGGGCGACGTCGCCCGGTAGCGCCTGGGTGATGAGGAAGATCAACAGGGAGGTGAACAGCATCGTGACCAGCAGGAACCCCAGCCGGCGCAGCAGGAACCTAGCCATCGTCGCCGTCCCGTTCCCGGCCGTCCGCTGCGCCGGGGGCGGCGCCTGGGTGAATGCCAGCCGACGCCGATTGGAGGCGGAACGCCGGCGCCTGGTCGGCGCGCAGCTCCTCCAGGGGGATGTGGCAGTAGAGCCCGTGTCCGTCCCCGGCCTCCTGCCAGGGCGGCGCCTGCGCCACGCATATGTCGCCCAGGAAGCGCGGGCAGCGCGTGTGGAACGCACAACCCGTGGGCACGTCCACCGGGCTCGGCACCTCGCCCTCCAGGCGGATGGCCGCCCGCTCGCCTCCCGGGTCCAACAGCGGGATCGCCGACAGGAGCGCCTCCGTGTATGGGTGGTAGGGCGGCGTCAGCAC
>CAYOXR010000079.1:0-2203 GCA_964407955.1 uncultured bacterium
CCACTCGCCGGTCGCTCAGCCCATTCCCGCGTACCACTCGCCGTCCGCGAGGATCTTGCCGGCCTCCTTCGGGCCCCAGGTGCCGGCCGGGTAGGGGCGCACCTTGGGCGGCTTCTCGAGCAGCGGCGTGTACAGCGCCCAGGAGGCCTCCACCTCGTCGCTGCGCACGAACAGCGTCTGGTCGCCCTCGACGACGTCCACCAACAGCGTCTCGTAGGCGTCGGGCAGGGCCGCGAAGGCCTCGGCGTAGCGGAACTCCAGCGACTGCTTGGTCAGCTCGAAGGCGGGGCCGGGCGACTTCACGTCGAAGCCCAGGTGGAAGCCCTCGTGCGGCTGCACGGTGATGCGCAGCACGTCGCCATGCGGGTCGCTTTCGCCGTGCAGCGGGTGGAAGAACTCGGTGGGCGGCGCGCGGAACACCACTGCCACCTCGGTCACCTTCTTGGGCAGGCGCTTGCCGGTGCGCAGGTAGAAGGGCACGCCCTGCCAGCGCCAGTTGGCGATGCCGAGCTCCAGCGCCACGAAGGTGGGCGTCTGGGAGCCCTGCGGCACGCCGTCCTCCTCGTGGTAGCCGCGCACGCCGCCGCCCTCGATGTCGCCGCGCGTGTACTGGCCGAACACCGCCTGGCGCACGCCGTGCGGGCGCATGCTGCGCAGCACCTTCACCTTCTCGTGGCGGATGCTGTCGGCGTCGAAGGCGGCGGGCGCCTCCATGGCGGTGAAGCACAGCACCTGCGTCATGTGGTTCTGCACCATGTCGCGCAGCGCGCCGGCGCGGTCGTAGTAGCCGGCGCGGGTCTCCACGCCCAGCGTCTCCGCCACGGTGATCTCCACGCGCTCGACGCGGTCGCGGTTCCACACGTGCTCGAACACGGGGTTGGCGAAGCGGAACGCCAGCAGGTTCTGAACCGTGTCCTTGCCGAGGTAGTGGTCGATGCGGTAGACCTGCTCCTCCTCGAAGTGCTCGTGCACTTTGGCGTTGAGCGCGCGGGCGCTGTCCAGGTCGGTGCCGAAGGGCTTCTCGATGACCACGCGCGCGAAGCCCGGCGCGCGGTTCAGGCCCTGCGCGCCCAGCCCGTCGATGACGTCGGGCACGGCGCCGGGCGGCAGCGCCAGGTAGAACGCGCGGTTGCCGGGCAGCTTCAGCTCCTGCTCCACGGCCTGGATGCGCTTGGCGAGCGTCTCGAAGCTGCCCTCGGAGCTGTCGGGCATGGGCTGGTAGTACAGCCGCTCGTCGCACCAGCGGCGCAGCGCCGCGGAGTCGACGTCGCGCTGGTCGACGCGCTCGAAGACGTGCTGGCGGAAGGTGGTGTCGTCGAGCTCGTCGAGGGCGGCGCCCAGCACGTAGAAGCCGTCGAGCTCGCCGCGCGACACCACGCTGTACAGCGCGGGGATGAGCTTGCGCCCGGCCAGGTCGCCGGTGGCGCCGAAGATCACGAACAGCGTCGGCTGGACGGTCCCAGGCCCGCCGTTGCGGGCGCGGCCGGCCTTCGCGCGGGCGGGCTTGCGGCGGCCGGCTTTCGGTTGGTCGGCCTGTGTGTCGTCGGCGCTGGCACGGTCGTTGCGGGCGCGGTCGGCGCTGGCGTGGTCGGAGTCGGAGGGGTCGGAGCTGCCGTTTCGAGCCATGCGCCCACCATAGTCCCGGTACTCATGAGAGCGCGTGGCGTGGGGGCGGCGCTGCGTCCAGGAACCTGTGCACGCCGACCGGTCGCGCGCTCACCCGCTCCGTCTCATCATCCGTTAATCTCTGACTATCTGGGCGAACCATGCCGGTACGGGGGCCGGCCGACATCTTCTCTGCTGCGAGTGGCGCGAAGTCCGTCAGGCAGCGGCGAGGACCCGCCCGACGAGGAGGGGGTGAGGCGCGCCCGCAGCAGCCGCGGGTGGGAGACGCGTTCTTCTCATCTTGGGTGGAGCCCCCCGGGGAGCCTGTCCAACCGCGCGCGAGCGCGGCTGCCGTGCCCCACCACGCACGCTTCGCCCGTCCAGCCATTACACAAGGAGAGTCCATGCGAATCATCACTCGGTACGCAGGTGTCGTCGTCGTCGTCACGGCCGTTGCCGTGCTCGGCGGCTGCGCCAACCTCAATCGCCAGGGTGCAAGCCAGAGTGCGCAGACACAGGCACTGCACTTGACGACGGCGACGCCCAATGCCTCTATCAACGTGGCGAGCGGCACGTCGCCGTTCCCGCAGAACAAGCA
>CAYOXR010000080.1:0-1645 GCA_964407955.1 uncultured bacterium
GCGCCACCGCCAGCGTCATGGAGGCGTGCACGATGTCCCCCGGTACCGTGCCGTCGTCGACCATCATGCCGGTAGGTGCGTCGAGCGAGATCACGCAGCAGCCGTCGGCCATGTTGTTCAGGACGGTGATGACGTCCTGCGTGCGACCGCGCGGCGGGCCCTCGAGGTTGGTTCCGATGGCCGCATCGATCACGCACGCGAACTTCATCTTGGGGAGGCTGGTGCGCACCCTCACGCGATCGAAATGCCTGAGGTGCTCGAGCTGCTCCTTGGGCGTGCCGGAGTAGTTCTCGGCCTCATGCGTGGGCACCACCCACACCCGCCGGCCGCGCGCCCCCAGCAGGCGCGCCGCGGCCAGCCCGCCGCTGCCGTTGTTGCCGCGCCCCGCCACCACCAGCACCGGCCCGTCGCCGGCGAACACGTCGACGAGCGTCACCAGGTTCCGCGCCGTGTGCTCGACCAGCACTCGATTGTCCAGCCCGTACTTGCCGGTGGCGAGCATGATGAGCTGCTGCATCTGTGCGGCGGTGATCGCCGGGACGTCATCCCAGGGCACGCTCGGAAAGCTCATACCCCTCCCTCGTCCGTCTAGCCGACCAGCTCGGCGTTCTTCAGGTCGGCTGTCGAATAGACGTTCTGCACGTCGTCCAGATCCTCCAGCGCCTCGATGAAGCGCACCACCTTGTCGGCGTCGGCAGCCTCCAGCTCGGTCTCGGCCTGAGCGAACTTGCTGAGTTGCGACACCTCGGGGGCATGACCTGCCTTCTGGAGGCCGTCCACGACAGCGTAAAGGTCGGTAGGGGAGGTGTAGATGGTGAGGCTGCCGTCGTCGACCTCGAGATCCTCCGCGCCCAGGTCGATGACGAGCTCCTGCAACGACTCGTCGGCGCCGTCCACGACCACCAACCCTTTGGTCTCGAACTGCCAGGCCGTCGATCCGGACATGTTGCCGCCGTGTTTGCTGAACACGTGCCGAACCTCGGACGCCGTGCGGTTCCGGTTGTCGGTCAGGGCCTCGACCAGCACGGCCACGCCCGCCGGCCCGTACCCCTCGTACTGCACGGGCTCGTAGTCGCCGCCTTCACTGCCGCCGAGCGCTCGCTCGATGGCGCGATCGATGTTGTCCTGTGGGACGTCGTCCGTCTTGGCAGCCGAGAGGGCATTCTTGAGCGGCAGGTTGGCGGACGGGTCGCCGCCGCCGCCTTCACGCACCGCGGATTGGATCGCACGGATGTGCTTGCTGATCACCTTGCCGCGCTGGCGGTCGTTCACCGCCTTCTTGCGCTTGATCTGTGCCCACTTGCTGTGACCTGCCAAGAAGGGACCTCCTGGTTGCTGCGCGTTGTCGCGCAAGGCGTTCAGCGCACGACGCTCCATTGTATCCCACGCTCACGGCGCGGGCCGGGCCGCTGTTGACCCACGCGCGAACAGCGAGAACAGCGAGAGGCGGCCGGCGCGCATCGCGCCGGCCGCTCACAGAGCCGCCCCAGGCCACGGGACTGCTCAGCGGATGATCAGTGTGGTCTCGGCAACGTCCCGCACATGGAAGCTGCGTATGTCCAGATCGATCGCGGCGGTCCACGCACTGGCTCCGAAGCGACCCGAGTAGTGCACGCGGCCGGGGTCGGTCGGGCCGGAGGTGAAG
>CAYOXR010000081.1:0-1807 GCA_964407955.1 uncultured bacterium
CCCATCCACATACCGGTGCTCGCCACGCTCCTCGCCATCGGGATCGCCTGCGTCCTACTTGCCGTGCTGCAGGTCCTGTGGAAGGGGAATCAGCGAACCTATCTCCTGCTCGGCATCGGCCTGGCGCTCTCGGGGATCGCCTTCCTGGCCTGGGCTGGGCAGGGTGAAAGGGTCGACGTGGAGGGGCTCCTCACGACCTCGCTCATCGAGGCGGTGCCGCTCACCCTCGGGGCCCTCTCCGGGCTGTTGTGCGAGCGTTCGGGCGTGATCAACATCGCGATCGAGGGGCAGTTCCTCATCGCGGCCTTCGTCGGAGCGCTGGTCGGAAGCGCGACCGGCAACCTCTGGATCGGGCTGCTCTGCGGTGCACTCGCAGGGGGCGTCGTCGGGCTGATCCTCGCCGTGTTCACCATCACCTACCGGGCGGACCAGATCATCGTAGGCGTCGTCATCGATGCCTTCGCGTTGGGGCTCACGACCTTCTTCCTGCTGAGCCTGCTCGTTCCCAAACAGATGACGCTCAACAGCCCGGCCGTCTTCGGACCGATCCCTATTCCACTCCTGGACAGGATCCCCATCATCGGGCCGCTGATCTTCGACCAGAACATCATGGTCTACCTCACCATCATCATCCTGGTGCTCGTGCAGGTCACGCTATTCCAGACGCGCTGGGGTCTGCGGGTACGGGCGGTCGGCGAGCATCCGCGCGCGGCCGAGACGGTGGGGATCAAGGTGCTGCGGGTACGCTACCGCAACGTCATCCTGGGCGGCATCGTCGCCGGTATCGGCGGCGCCTCCTTCACGATCGGTTCGACCGGCCAGTTCGCCCACAACATGACCGCGGGTCTCGGCTACATCGCCCTCGCGGCGATGATCTTCGGGCGCTGGCGCCCCCTCGGCGCGCTGGGCGCGGCCATCCTCTTCGGGTTCTTCGATGCGCTGCAGTTCACCCTGTCGGCGCTGAACGCGCCGATCCCCTCCAACTTCCTGTCGATGTTCCCCTACCTGGCGACGATCCTGGCGGTTGCAGGGCTCGTGGGCCGGGTGGTGCCGCCGGCGGCCGACGGGCAGCCCTACGCACGTGAATGACGTGGACTCCGCCTTTGCGGGCGGTCGTCGTGCCGGCGTCTTTGTGAGGCGTGCGGGCGAGGCGGTTGACGGCGGTTGGCGGCGTCGGCCGGCGGGGCCGCCAACCGTGCATTCCGCGTCCTCGACGTAGCTCTGGATGGCGTCGCCGTGCTCATCGATGCGGCATCGACCGCGCGCCTGGGAGAGGCCGGCGCCGTGATCGGGCAGGTGCCGTCCCCGACTCAGCTCCGTGCCTTCGCTGCGGGCGCGCGCCGGGATCGTCGCAGTCTCGTGGTGGGCGCGCTCATCCACGACGACGAGGGAAGGATCTTCGTGCAACGCCGCAGCCTGACGCGCGCGCTCTACCCGGGATGCTGGGATGTGGTCGGTGGCCATGCCGAGCCCGGCGAGGGCGTGGAGGCGGCGCTTGCGCGCGAGGTGCTGGAGGAGACGGGCTGGCGGCTCGCCGCCCTGGAGGAGGTCGTGGAGGTCCTCGACTGGGAGGCGAACGGCGAGCCCAAGCGCGAGATCGACGTGCTGGCGCGCGTGACCGGCGACCTGGCGCACCCGCGTCTGGAGGTCGGCAAGCACACCGCGGCGCGCTGGATCTCGGCGAGCGAGCTGCCGCTGCTGCTCGAGCGGCGCGATCCCGACGACGTGTTCATCCACGATGTGGTGGCGAGTGCGTTCGTTGCGCTGGCCCGGCGCACCTGAGCCCTACGCGCCGACGCCCCTGTGC
>CAYOXR010000082.1:0-12491 GCA_964407955.1 uncultured bacterium
CGGCAGCCTCACCATGACGTCGCCGCTGGGCTTGCGCAGTGCGAGCTGCCGGCGGCTGCCTTCTCGCCACAGCCGCGTCAGCACGCGCCAGGCGGCAGCGAACAGGTTGCCTACACCGTCCCAGACATCGTCGTTGCCGGCGCCGTGGCCTCGTCCGCTGCCGTCGCCGCCCCGCTGCCCGGGGTTTCGGTCTTCATACGAGGGGTTGTCGTCCCTGTGGCGTTCGTCCATCATGCTTCCCTCCCAGGAGCTGCGTTCTCTGCCCGCCGGGCGCACGTGCGCGCGTCTCAGCCGTCGTGGCCGTGGCCGCCCGCGCCGGCCGCGCCGTCGCCCTTGTCGCCTCCGGCGTCTGAACCGCTCGTGTCGCCTCCGCTGTCCGTGCCGCCGGAACCGGCCGCCGTGGCGGGCTGCGCGGCGTATCCTCCGCGGCGCTCGACGGCGATGGTGAGGTTGGCGACGAGCGCCGCGATGGCGCCGATCGCCGCCCACACCGGCAACAGCACGGTGCCGATGACGCCGATGGTCAGCGGGATCTCGATGAGGGTGTGGCCGTCCTCGTTCTTGATGGTGATGCGGCGCACGTTGCCCTCGCGCACCAGCTCCTTGATCTTGGAGACGACGGCCTCGCCGCTGACCTTGAACTCCTCCGTGAAGCCCGTATCGCGTTCGCTCATCGTCGTGCCCTCCCGGTCCGGCTCCCGCCCGTGGACACCGTCGGTGCCCTTCGACTCGAGCGTAGAGGCGGAGGGGGTGAGCGCGCATCGTCCGCTGGAGTGAGGCCGTGGGGTGAGCGGCGGAAGCGGGCCGCCGGGGCCGCCACTGCGGCGCCCCGGCAAGCGGCGCGGGCCGATAGGACGCGGGCGAGGTCGCTACACCAGCCCGAGCTCGCGCGCCCTGGCCGCGGCCTCCGTGCGCGAGGAAACGCCAAGCTTGCCGTAGGTGTTGCGGGCGTGCGTCTTCACGGTGTTGAGCGAGATGTCCAGGCGCCGGGCGATCTGCTTGTTCGGCAAGCCGGACGCGATGAGCCTCAAGACCTCCAGCTCGCGTTCGGACAGGGGCTCGACGTCGAGTGCGTGCGGCGCCTGCCGGGCGGCCCGGGCTGCGGTCGCATCGTCCTCACCGTCGAGCGACTGGAGCCACAGCAGCCACTCGCTTGCGGCCGGCGCGGCGGCCTGAAGCCGGCGAAGCAGCTCCGCGGTCTCCTGTCCGCGCTCCGGCTCGCCGAGCTGTGCGCTCAGCGACGCTCTGACGACACCGCGCTGCGGGTGGCGGTCGAGCAGCTCCGCGCTCAGCTCCGGATCGCCGGCCAGCCACGCGTGTCGCAGCGCGCTGCCCAGGTCGTCGCGGCGCGCCAGCGCGAGGGCGGCGCGCCGGTGCAGCTCGGTGGCCAGCCGGGGGCGAGCTTGCTCCAACCGGTGGCGGAGCAGCGCCTCGAAGAAGGCGTGGTAGCGGAAGATGTCGCGCCGCTCGTCGAGAGGCACCAGGAACAGGTTCGAGCGCTCGAGGCGATCGAGCATGGCGGCCGGCTCCGGCTCGCCGGTCACCTCGCCGGCCAGAGCGGCATCGAAGCGCTCGAGGATCGAGCTCTGCAGCAGGAAGTCCTGCACGGCGGCCGGCTGGCGCATCAGCACCTCCTCGGTCAGGTAGTCGAGCACGAAGCGGTCGGTGCCGGTGAAGAAGCGCACGAACGCCTCCGGGTCGGCGCGGTCTGCCAGCGACAGGCCCGCGAGATGGATGCCCGCGGCCCAGCCTTCGGTCCGCGCCACCAGCTCGGCCACGACGGAGGCATCGAGCGTCACCCCGAGCGAGGCCAGCAGCGCGGCGGCCTCGGCCTCGTCGAGGCGTAGCTCGTCGGTTCTCATCTCGGCGAGCTGGCCCGCCACGCGCAGCCTGGCCAGCGGCAGCTCGGGGTCGACGCGGGTGCCCACGACCAGGCGCAGCTGCGCCGGCGCGTGGTCGAGGAGGAAGCGCAAGAGCGCGATCACGCGGTCGCTCTGGACGGTGTGGAGGTCGTCGAGGACCAGCACGAGCGGCCGCTCGTTGCTCGCGAGGTCGTTGACGACGGTGATCAGAGCGGCCTGAAGATCCTCGCCGTCGACGTCGCCTTCGGGCTCCACGAGGGTTCCGAGGCTGCGAAGGGTATCGTCATGGCGCTGCAGGGCGGCCACCAGGTGGCGCAGGAAGCGCCGTGGCGCATTGTCGTCGGGGTCGAGGGCCAACCAGGCGACGTCCATCGGGGTGTGCTCGAGCCAGCACGCCAGCACGGTGGTCTTGCCGTACCCGGCGGGTGCGGACAGGAGCGTCAGCCGCCCCTGCGTGCCGCGGTCGAGCTGCGCGAGCAAGCGCGGGCGCGGGACGGCGCCCGGTCGCCTGGGCGGCGGCCGCAGCTTCGTGGTGAGGATGGCGTTCGTCACGCTCGGGGCCCGGCGTGAGCGCGCCGCGACCTGCTCCAGTATAGGCCCGTGTGGCGCGTGGGCGGTTGCCGTCCCCGTCGTACTCCAGGCATCGGGTGGCGGACCCGGGGCCTGATATCCTCGGCGCGGACGTACGCATCGAGCGCGCAGGCCGCTTAAGGCGGCGAGGGCGCACCTACGCCGACCCGCGAGTCCCAGGGAGGTGCCATGAAGCTCCGCTTTCTCGGCCAGTCTGGTTTCCAGCTCCAGGACGGTAGTCACGAGGTCGTGATCGATCCGTTCATGAGCCAGAACGCCGCCACGCCGGTCCAGCCGGACGAGGTGAGCCCCGGCCACATCGTGCTGACGCATGCGCACGGCGACCACTACGGCGACACCCCCGACATCGCCAAGCGCACCGGCGCCAAGGTGGTGGGTTCGTTCGAGATCGCCAACTACGTGTCCGCGCGGGGCATGGACGGCGTCGGCATGAACATCGGAGGCGGCGCGGCGTTTCCCTTCGGGCACCTGCGTTTCACCCCCGCTTGGCATTCCAACTCGTTTCCGGACGGGACCTATGCGGGCATGCCTGCCGGCATCGTGCTGGACATGGGCGGCATGCGCATCCACCACGCCGGCGACACGGCGCTGTTCGGCGACATGCGGCTGACCGGTCGCCTCGGCCTGGACCTGGCGCTCGTTCCCATCGGCGACTTCTTCACCATGGGGCCGGACGACGCCCTGGAGGCGGTGAAGCTGCTGTCTCCGAAGACCGTGATTCCGATCCACTACAACACCTTCGATGCCATCCGGCAGGACGGGCGTGCCTTCAAGGAACGCGTGGAGGGCGAGACCGAGGCGCGCTGCCTGGTGCTCGAGCCCGGCGACTCGCTCGAGCTCTGACGGCGGGCCGGGCATGCCGACGGGACGGCAGGGACGGCCGCCGCCGCCGCGGCGCGCCCCTGCCGTGCGGGATGCTTCTCTCACGCGCGGCGCTCGGCCGGGTAGAGTGGATGCGTCATGGTCCGTCGTGCCGGGTGCAGTAGCGTCGCGCGGTAGGGCCGTGCGGAGGAGTGAGGGGAAGGGATGAGCGCGGAGAACGAACCCGCCTTCGTGCCGGAGGGCTATGAAGTCGTGCAGAAGCTGGGTTCGGGCCAGACATCGCACGTCTATCTGGCTCGGCACCGCGAGTTCGGTCGTGTCGCGCTCAAGGTCCCGCGCGAGGAGCTGCATCAGAACCCGGTCCTGCGCCGCATGTTCGAGAACGAGGTGCAGATCACCATCAAGCTGTCCCACGGCAACATCGTGGCGGCCTTCGACGGCTTCCCCACGGGACCCGGTGCGTTCCTGGCGCTCGAGCTCTGCGGGGGCGGCACGCTCGACCAGCTGCTTCTGGAGAAGGGGAAGCTGTCGCTGGGGCGCGCCTGCGATCTGGTCATGGGAGTCGGCCGGGGGCTGGCCCACACCCATGACCGCAAGGTGCTGCATCGCGACGTCAAGCCCGCAAACGTGTTCCTCACGCACGACGGCGTAGCCAAGCTGGGCGACTTCGGCAGCGGGGTGTTCCAGGGCGAGGCCTCCCAGGATCGCGTGGGCACCGCCTTCTACATGGCGCCGGAGGTGTTCGAGGGCAAGCCGTCGTCGGTCCGCACCGACATCTACAGTCTCGGCGTGCTCGCCTACGAGGTGCTGTCGGGCGAGCGTCCGTTCGTCGGCGACAGCTACGACAGCCTGATGCTGGCGCATCTGTCGGGCCTCCCGCGCGACCTGCGGGTGCTGCGTTCGGACGTGCCGCGCGAGCTGGCGCGGGTGGTGTCGCGTGCCATGGCCCGTGACGCCGACAAGCGCTTCGCCACGGTGGCGGACTTCGTGGGCGCGTTCGAGCGCGGCACCGGCCGCGAAGGGGAGGGCGACGAGGGCTCCCGGCTCCAGCCCACGGGCCGGTCGAGCCGCTTGCCCAGGGCGCCCGAGCCGCCGCCGGAGGAGCCGCCGGCCACCGACGACGCGGACCAGGAGAGAGGCGGCCTGTTGTCGTGGTTGCGCAAGCGGCGCAACTGAGGTGCGCAGGCGCAGGCGCCGGCGCCGGCAACGTGCGGCGGGCATCCGGCCTACGCCGATGAGGCGGCCGGAGCGTTAGCATGAATCTTGAGTGCGCAACTCGACATTGGTCGGTTGCGCGGCTATACTTAAACTCGGAATGAGTCCTAGATACGTCTTCGGTCCCTGCCGGGCCGGACGCGACCGTTCCTCCATCCGAGCTGACGAGGTGCCTCAATGAGCGACCGGACACTGGAAATCCGCAACCTCCACGCGCGCATCCCGGGCGGCGAGGCCATCCTGCGCGGCGTCGATCTGGTGGTGCCGCGCGGGGAGGTGCACGCCCTGATGGGCCCCAACGGCTCCGGCAAGTCGACGCTGGCCAAGATCATCGCCGGCGACCCCAGCTACGAGATCACCGACGGTGAGATCCTCCTCGAGGGCGAGGACGTGCTGAGCCTGGAGCCGGACGAGCGCGCACGAGCCGGGTTGTACCTGGCGTTCCAGTACCCCGTCGAGGTGCCGGGCGTCTCGATCGCCAACTTCTTGCGGCTGGCGCTCAATGCCCGGCTTCCCGAGGGCGAAGAGGTCGGCGTGATGGACTTCTACCGGAAGCTGCAGGCGGCCGTCACCGCCCTCGACTGGGACGAGTCGATCCTGGAGAGGAACCTCCACGAGGGCTTCTCCGGTGGTGAGAAGAAGCGCAGCGAGATCCTGCAGCTGCTGGTGCTCGAGCCGCGCTACGCGATCCTCGACGAGACCGACTCCGGGCTCGACATCGATGCTCTCAAGGTCGTCGCGAAGGGTGTCAACGCGGCCCGCGGCCCGGCATTCGGCTGCCTGCTGATCACCCACTACCAGCGCCTGCTGAACTACATCATCCCCGACCGCGTGCACGTCATGATCGACGGGCGCGTCATCACCGAGGGCGAGAAAGAGCTGGCGATGGAGCTCGATCAGAAGGGCTACGACTGGGTGCGGGAGCAGGTGGGCGCGTGAGTGCGCTCGGTCGCGGTCGTGGCCGGCCCCGGCTGCGGACGCCGAACCGCGAGGGGAGGGACGCATGTCGGATCTGACCAACGTCAATCCCGACGCCGAGAAGCTCGAGGGCATGGAGCACACGAAGCAGTACGACTTCCGCCTTCCGGAGACGTACTTCTACCGCTCCGAGAAGGGCTTGAACAGACGCGTCATCGAGAAGGTCAGCTACTTCAAGGAGGAACCGGAGTGGATGCTCGCGTTCCGCCTGAAGGCGCTGGAGATCGCCGAGAAGAAGGGCCCGCCTCGCTGGGGTCCCGACCTGAGCGGGCTGAACTTCGACGACATCTACTTCTACATCCGCCCCAACGAGCGCAAGGGAACCGTCGACGACTGGGAGGAGATCCCCGAAGAGGTCCGCGAGACCTATCGGCGACTGGGCGTGCCGGAGGCCGAGCAGCGCGTGCTGGCGGGCGTCGGAGCGCAGTACGAGTCGGAGATGGTGTACCACAAGCTGAAAGAGGAGTGGGAGAGGAAGGGTGTCATCTTCCTGGACACCGATACCGGCCTCAAGAAGTACCCGGAGCTGTTCAAGGAGTACTTCTCGACCGTGATCCCGCCCGAGGACAACTACTTCGCAGCGGTGAACAGCGCGGTGTGGTCCGGCGGCTCCTTCGTGTACGTGCCGGAGGGTGTCGAGGTGGAGGTGCCGCTGCAGGCGTACTTCCTGCTGAACGCGCAGAGCATCGGCCAGTTCGAGCGCACCCTGATCATCGGCGCGCCGGGCTCGAAGTTCCACTACATCGAAGGCTGCACCGCGCCGGCGTACAACACCGACTCCTTCCACTCGGGTGTCATCGAGATCATCGTTCAGGACAACGCCAACGTACGCTACTCGACGATCCAGAACTGGTCGCACAACGTCTACAACCTCGTGACGCAGCGGGCGCTGGTGCACGCGGGCGCGTCGATGGGGTGGCTCGACGGCAACCTCGGCTCCAAGGTCACCATGAAGTACCCCAGCTGCTACCTGGTGGGCGAGCGCGCGCACGGCGAGGTGCTCTCCATCGCCTTCGCCGGCGACGGCCAGCACCAGGACGCCGGCTCCAAGATGATCCACGCGGCGCCTCACACCACCAGCAGCGTGGTCAGCAAGTCGATCTCCAAGGGCACGGGGCGCAGCAGCTACCGCGGCCTCGTGCAGATCTACGAGGGAGCCGACTTCGCGCGCTCCAACGTGGAGTGCGACGCGTTGCTGCTCGACGAGGTGGCGCGGACCGACACCTACCCCTACATCGAGATCGACGAGAAGACGGCCCACGTCGGCCACGAGGCGACGGTCAGCAAGCTCGACGACGAGCAGATCTTCTACCTCATGTCGCGCGGCCTGGCCGAGGACGAGGCCATGGCGCTGATCGTGCGCGGCTTCCTCGACCCCGTAGCCAAGGAGCTCCCGCTCGAGTATGCGGTCGAGCTCAACCGCCTGATCGAGCTCGAGATGGAAGGGAGCGTCGGCTGAGCAGCCCGCGCGCGTGAGGGCCCCGGGCGCGTCGGCGTTCGGGGCCGGAGCGTGGGCCGCCGCAGCAGCAGCATGGCCACACTCACGAGCAACCCCGCACTGTCGCCGTCCGCCGTGGAGGCGCTCGTCGAGCGCCACGACGAGCCGGCCTGGCTGGCCGATGAGCGCCGCGCCGCCATCAAGAGCTTCGAGGCTCAGCCGTTCCCGAGCGAACGCGACGAGCGCTGGCGCTACACCGAGCTGCGCCGTTTCGCGCTCGATGGGCTCGATCTCATCGAGGCGCCGGCCAGCGACGAGGTGTCCGAGCGCATCCGCATGCGCATCACCGACTCCGACGCCGAGGGCGTGGTCGTCCACAAGGGCAACCGCGTCGTCTATCGCGACTCCAAGATCGCGGAGCAGGGCGTCATCTTCACCGACCTGCGCTCGGCCCTCCACGACCACGAGGACCTCGTCCGAGAGCACCTCTACAAGGTCGTCAACGCCACCCAGAGCAAGTACGCGGCACTGAACTCGGCGCTGTGGGAGAACGGCACCTTCGTGTACGTCCCCAGGGACGTGGAGGTGGCGCTGCCGCTGGGGGCGTTCACCACCGCCGACCGCGGCGGCGTGGGCCTGGGCCGCACCCTGGTGGTGGTCGACACCAACGCCAAGCTCACCTACCTCGACGAGTACACCTCCGATCCGTTCGAGGCGCGACTGTTCTACGACGCCGCCACGGAGATCGTCCTGAAGGACGGCGCCAAGCTGCGCTACGTCAGCCTGCAGAACTGGGGTCGCAACGTCGCCCACATGAACAAGCTGCGCGCGCACCTGGGCCGCGACGCCCGGCTCGAGTCACTGACGGTGAGCCTGGGCGCCGACGCCGCGCGGGCCGAGGTGGAGTGCCGCCTGGAAGGGCCCGGCGCCGAGAGCGAGATGCTGGGCCTGTACTTCGCCGACAAGGGACAGCACTTCAACCAGTACACCCTTCAGCACCACGCCGCGGACCACGCCACCTCCGACCTGCTGTTCAAGGGTGCGGCCCGCGACGCCAGCTCGGCCGTGTACTCCGGGCTGATCATGGTCGACCCCGGGGCGCAGAAGACCGACGCCTACCAGACCAACCGCAACCTCTTGCTCGATGCCGAGTCGGAAGCCGTGAGCATCCCTCAGCTCGAGATCGGCGCGAACGACGTGAGGTGCTCGCACGGCTCGACAACGGGCCCGGTTCCCGAGGACCAGCGCTTCTACCTGATGAGCCGCGGGCTGCCGCCCGAGGTCGCCGAGCACGTGCTTGTGACGGGCTTCCTCTACGAGGTGACGAGCCGCGTGACGTTGCCCAAGGTGGCGCAGTACGTGGAGCGCGTGGTGCAGGCGAAGCTGGGCGTGCCGGGCGTCAAGGAGAAGCTGTGAGCACGTTGACGCGCACCGACGTGGGTGCGCCCGAGGACTTCGCGGAGGGCACCATCACCGCAGTGGAGCTGGAAGGTCAGTCGATCGTGCTGATCCGCCAGGGCGGCGCGTTCTTCGCTCTGCCCGACCGCTGCACGCACGCCCGCTACCCGCTGAGCGACGCCGAGCTGATGGACGGCAAGATCAAATGCGCACACCACGGCGCGACGTTCGACCTGCACACCGGCCGGGCCACGCTGCCGGCCGTCAAGAAGATCCGCCTCTATCGGGTCGAGGTGGTGCACGGGCGGGTCGTGGTCTCGGCGCAGGAGACCTGAGCAGGCCCTCCCGCGCCCAACGGACCGACCCGTCGGCGGGGCGCCGGCATCGAGTCGTCGGGCCGTACACCCCCGGGGCGCGCCCTGGCCGCCGAGCCGGAACCGCCCGCGCGTGGCGGTGGCGCCGCCGAGCGAGGGGCGGGCGTCACGTGGGAAGCGCCCGCAGGACCTCCAGCACCTCGGCGGCGTGCAACGTGAAGTCGTCGGTCGACTTCTCGACGTGGGCGAGGCGGACGCTGCCGGCACGGTCGACGAGGAACACCGCGCGCTTGCTGGTGCCGCGCTCGGGAAGCGCTACACCGTAGGCCCTCGCAACCTCCAGGGTCATGTCCGCCAGCAGCGGCACCTCGATGCCGTACGCCTTCGCCCACGCCCGGTGCGCGTGTACGCTGTCACGGTTGATGCCCAGCACCACGGCGTCCAGTGACTCGAAGTCGGCCCTGCTGTCGGAGTACTCGGGAAGCTGCATGCTGCACACGGGCGAGAAGTCGAGGGGATAGAAGACCAGCACCACACGCTTCTCCCCTTTGTAGTCGGAGAGGCTGACGGGATGGTCCAGATGCGACTCGAGCGTGAAGTCCGGGGCCGTCTCGCCGACGTTCGGCATGCAAGTCCTCCTGTTGGGCAACGCGCCGGCACCGGGCGCTCGGCGAGCGCCCCTCACTCGGTTCGCAAAAGCACCGTGGCGCGTGCCTGGATGAAGTCGGGCGTCATGCCCTCGCTGGTCTTGAAGGTCACGCCCACGCGCGAGACGTCGATGCCCAGCTCGCCCGCCACCTGGCGCTGGATGTCGCGGCGCGTCGGGCCGAGGCGCGGCTGGTCGAGGATCACCACGGCCGACAGGTTGAGGATGCTGAACTCGCCCACCTGGTCGGCGAGTCGCTGCAGCACCGTCTGCAGGATCACGCGGCTGTCCAGACCACGGTAGTTGGGGTTGGACGGCGGGAAGTACTGCCCGATGTCGCCCATGGCGCAGGCAGCCAGAAGCGCGTCTGACAAGGCATGTAGCAGCACGTCACCGTCCGAGTGCGCCACGGTTCCCAGCGGGCTCCCGGCGACGGTCACCGCCCCGATCACCAGCGGTCGGCCCGGCGCCAGCGCGTGCGCGTCCTCGCCGTAGCCGATGCGAAGCCCGTCCATCGGCTCATTCTATGCCGCCCGCCGTTCCGGTCGCGGGCGCCCCGTGCGACAATGGCGGCCATGCCCCCCGCCCTCGGTGCCGCCGTCCTCGTCGGCATCACCCTCATCTGGGGCACCACCTTCGTGGTCGTCAAGCAGGCGCTCGATACCATCCCGGTGCCGCTGCTGCTGGCGGTGCGCTTCACCCTCGCCGGCCTGCTGCTCAGCTGGGCGCGCTTCGACCGTCGTGCCGTGCGTCCCGCACTGGTGCTGGGCGTGCTCGCCTTCGCCGGGTTCGCCACGCAGACCGTCGGGCTGTCGCTGACGTCGGCCTCGAAGGCCGCCTTCATCACCGGCCTGAGCGTGATCCTGACGCCGGTCGTGGCGGCGGTGTGGCCGGGCCGGCCGCTCCGTCGGCGCATCGTGCTGGCCGCGCTCGTGGCACTGGCCGGGCTGGGCGTGATGACGCTCCGCGGCGGCGTCGCCGGCATCAACCAGGGCGATCTGTGGGTGCTGGGGACGGCGGTCGCCTACGCGCTGTACATCGTCTACCTGGGCGAGGTCGCGGGTCGAGCGTCGGCCACCTCGCTGGCGGCGTTGCAGCACGTCCCCATGGCGCTGCTGGCCTGGCTGTGGGCGCTCCCGCGCGTCGGCGACTTGCGGCACGTGCCGCTCTCCACGTACCTCGCCATCCTCTACCTGGCCGCGGTGGCCACCGCGCTGGTCGCCGTGCTTCAGACCTATGCGCAGCGCGTCGTCGGCGCCAGCCTGGCCGCCCTCATCTTCGTCCTGGAGCCCGTCTTCGCGGCGATCTTCGCCTTCTTCCTGCTGGGCGAGCGCCTGGGGGCGGTCGGCTGGGCCGGCGGCGGTTTGGTGGTGGCGGCGATGTTCTTGAGCGAGCTACGGCCGCGGCGGCCGCTCCCGGCCGGCCATCCGCTGGCGGTCGCGCGGAACGCCGACGGCGGCGCGCCGGGCCGCGAGCCGCCACGGAGCTAGCCCCGCCGCCCCCGCCCCCGCCGCGCTAGCCGCCCGGGTTCCCGGCGTCCAGGATGGCTTTGCGTTCGCCCAGCTCGTCCGCCTCCGGCGTGGCCTCGCCGCCGCCGGCGACGTTGCGCAGAAGGCGGCGCATGATCTTTCCGGAGCGCGTCTTGGGCAGTGCCAGGGTAAAGCGGATGTCGTCGGGTCGGGCGATCGGTCCGATCTCGCGGCCGACGTGATCGCGGAGCGCCTCTTTCAGCGCGTCGCCGCTCTCTGCACCCTCGGCCAGCGTGACGAACGCCACGATGGCCTGCCCGCGGACCTCGTCCGGGCGGCCGACGACCGCCGCCTCCGCGACCGCCGGGTGCGACAGCAGCGCCGACTCCACCTCCATGGTCCCCAGGCGGAAGCCCGAGACGCTCACCACGTCGTCGACGCGCCCCATGATCCAGTAGTAACCGTCGTCGTCGCGCCGCGCGCCGTCGCCGGTGAAGTACACGTGGGGGATCTCGGCCCAGTACTGGCTACGGTAGCGGTCGTCGTCGCCGTAGATGCCGCGCAGCATGCCCGGCCAGGGTCGCCTGAGCACGAGGTAGCCGCCCTCGCCGCTGCCGACCTCGCGGCCCTCCAGATCCACCACCGCCGCATCGACGCCGAACATCGGCACCCCCGCCGAGCCCGGCTTGGCGTCGTGGGCGCCTGGCAGCGTGCCGAGCATGATGGCGCCCGTCTCCGCCTGCCACCAGGCGTGCACGATGGGGCAGCGCCCGCCCCCCACCTCGCGGTGGTACCAGGCCCAGGCGCCGGCGTCGATCGGCTCGCCCACCGTGGCGAGCAGGCGCAGGCTGCTCAGGTCGTGGCCCCGCGGATACTGCTCGCCGAGGGCGCGGAACGCCCGGATCGCGGTCGGCGTGGTTCCGAGCACGCTCACGCGGTGGCGCTCGATCAGCTCCCAGAACCGATCGCCGTCGGGCTGGGTGGGGGCGCCTTCGTAGAGGACCTGGGTGGCGCCGTTGCACATGGGGCCGTAGACGACGTAGCTGTGCCCCGTCACCCAGCCGACATCGGCGCTGCACCAATACACGTCGTCGTCGTGCAGGTCGAAGACCAGCCGGCTCGTCAGATATGCGTGCGTCATGTAGCCGCCGGTGGTGTGCAGCACGCCTTTGGGCCTGCCGGTCGAGCCGGCGGCGTAGAGGATGAACAGCGGGTGCTCGGCATCGAGCGGCTCGGCCGGGCACGCCTCGTCGTGAACGTCGAGCAGGTCGTGGTACCAGGCATCGCGGTCGCGATCCATCGCCACCGGCACGCCTGCTCGCCGCACCACCACGACCGCGCGCACCGACGGACAGGTCGCCAGCGCCGCGTCGACCGTGGTCTTGAGCGGCACCGCCCTGCCGTGCCGGTAGCTGCCGTCGGCGGTGATGACGACCTTGGCCTGCGCGTCGTCGATGCGCTCGGCCAGCGCCTGGGCACTGAAGCCCGCGAACACCACCGCGTGCGGTGCGCCGATGCGCGCACACGCCAGCATCGCTACCACCGTCTCGGGGATCCGCGGCATGAAGATCGCGACCCGGTCGCCCTTGCCCACGCCGCGAGCCTTGAGGGCGTTGGCGAGGCGGCCCACGTCGCGCAGCAGATCCCGGTAGGTCAGCTCGCGGCTGTCGCCCGGCTCCCCCTCCCAATGGAACGCCACGCGGTCGCCGTGACCCCGCTCGACCTGCCGGTCCAGGCAGTTGTAGGCGAGGTTCGTGG
>CAYOXR010000083.1:0-3201 GCA_964407955.1 uncultured bacterium
GCTCCGACAGCCGGCTCAGGAGCTTGCTCAGCTTGTCGGACAGCGCCGTCTCGCTGGCGAGATCGACCGGCGCATCGGCGCTGGCGTCGGCCAGCAAGTCGCCGAGGAAGGTGTCGTCATCCTCGCCCACGGGGCGTTCCAGCGACAGCGTGTCGCGCGCCTGCCGCAGGACGTGGTCCACGCGCTCGACCGTCCACGGCTCGCCCATGGCGGCCGCGATCTCCTCGCGGCTCGGGGGACGTCCGATGCTCTGCTCGAGCCTGTCGGCGGTGGTGCGCAGCTTCGTGAGCGTCTCCTGGAAGTGCACCGGCAGCCGGATGGTACGTGAGGCGTTCGCCAGGGCGCGCACCACGGACTGGCGGATCCACCACACCGCGTACGTCGAGAACTTGTAGCCGGTGCTGACGTCGTACTTCTCGACGGCGTGCATCAAGCCGGCATTGCCCTCCTGGATGAGGTCCAGCAAAGGCAGACCGCGGCCTCGATAGCGTTTGGCGACCGACACGACCAGCCGCAGGTTCGCCTCCACGAGCGCCACACGCGCGCTGTCGGCGTCCTCCAGGGTCCGTGCCAGCTGGCGCTTGGCGCGCTCGTCGAGCGTGTCCGCCTCCAGCTCGAGGCGCGTCTCGGCCTCCTTGCCGGCATCGATTCGCCGCGCCAGGGCCACCTCTTCCTCGCGATCGAGGAGTTGCACCCGGCCGATCTCGCTGAGGTAACGCTGAAGGTCGTTGCCGTCCTCGCCGCGGTCGCGCCGCCCGCCGCCGCCCGCCGAGGCGGCACGGGCAGCCACCCTGGGCGCCGGGCCGTCAGCGAGCGCGTGCACCTGTTCGTGCTCGTGCTCGTCGGATTCGTGGTCGATCGTGCGGTCCATGTCCATGACCATCTCCGTGCCCAAGTGGGTCGCACACCTGATGTGGCGCAGGCCCCGCCGGGGCCCAGGCGCCGCGCCCGACACCCCCCACGCTGGCGTGGGAGCGTGTCGAGACGATGCTTGCGGTCTGGGGTTCGAGCGAGGCCGCCGCCTCGCTGTACACCGAAATTGTACCATGCAGGTACACATTGTTCCAGGGCTTGGGAGACCCGCTCGTCGCGGCGTCGGACGGGGCAGCACCAAGCCGACCGCCCCGCCGGCGCAGGGCGCGGGGCGGGGCGGTCGGCGGTGGCGCGCAGGCTCACAGAGCGCGCGCCGCCCGGATTTGCAGGGGCCTCACATGCCGTTCTTCGCGCCGCCGTTGGCCGGCGTTGCATTCCCCGTGTTCGTCGTCATGGGCTTCGAGGCGCCGTTGCCGGTCATCGCCAGGTCCGCCTTCGGCGTGGTGATGATCCAGCCCACTGCCGCCGTCGGCGTCGCGTGGGACAGCACGTCGCCCTGAATCGTGCTGCCGGCGTTGGCGTTGATGAGGCTGGGCGTGGCGCCGGGCTTCACCGCCCAGTAGATGCTGTGCTTGTCGATCATGCTATCGGCCACGGTGTAGTGGACCGGCGCCGAGAAGCCTTGCACCGGCTGGTTGGTCTTGGTGTCGATGACGCGGTAGGCGAAGTTGGCCACGACCTGCAAGCCGGACTTCACCTGCGAGTCCCAGCGCGCGTTCGACGATGCCAGCAGCTGGAAGGTCACCGGGTCCTTGAAGGCGTCGGGTGGGATGTAGACCGTCATCTCGCCAGGCGCAGCGCCCGTGAAATGGGCGTCGGGGACGGTGATGGAAGCGGACTGCCCGGGTTGTAGGCTGACCGTTGCCAGCACATGGGGAAACGCCTTGCTCACCGGCGTGCTTGGCAGCGCCTGGGCAAGGGCGAGCGTTCCCAGGCACGCCAACATGCCGGCGACGAACGTGCGAGTGCGCATGCCGACCTCCTTTGCGTTGGCCCGGGGCGGCGCTGCGCGGCGGCCGCCGGAGCCACGCGCCAGTGTCTTCGGGCCTCTCATGAAGCGGTTGAGTGGAACGTGAGGAGCATGCGGATCGCAATCGTGCACGGCCGTGGGCTGCGGCCCTCCGGGACAAATGCCCCCTGGGTCGGATGTCCCGAAAGCTGTTAGGTTTGTGGAGGAGAGTGTTAGGTTTGTGGAGGAGAGTGGCCTTGCGGATGCAGGCGACATTCGAAAGGAGAGCCATGCGACATGTGAAGTGGTTGGCCGTTCTGGTGGCGGTCCTGGCTACGACGGCCTTCGCGAACACGTACTTCGTGCAGATGGTGACGATCCGCGGCGGCACCAACGCCAAGGGTCCCGTGTGCGTTTCCAACACCGTGTTCCAGCCAGGTGAAGCGGTCGTGTGGCAAGCGTACGTTTACGACGCTGTCACGGGTGCCCGTGTCACCCCGGGCGAGATCAAGAACCGTGGCATCGAGTTGAACGTGACGCTCGACAACGGCACGACCGTCAAGATGGAGTACGGCGGCCACCCCCCGAGCGCTCCGGCCGCCAACCAGGAGCAGTTCTGGACCGGGGCGTGGGACATCCCCAAGGATGGCGCGACCGGCACGTACAACTGGACGCTGACCGTAACCGACAACGCCGGCCACTCCGACTCGTTCACGCCCATCGGACAGGGCGTCGGACTCAACCAGCTCACTGTCGCCAAGCCGCAAGGCTGAGTCAGCTCGCAACGAATCTCGCATCGGCCGCGGACCCTTCCCAGTTGGCGGGGCCTGCGGCCGGTGTGTCGGAAGGCTCCTGAGGCCGCCGAGGCGGCCGGGGCACAGCCCGGCGCCGCTCCTCCGGCGTCCGCACGAGGGCCGGGGCCACGAACCTGAAGGAGCGTGAGACACCATGATCCACCGCATATCGTCGTCCGACCCACGGCTCGACCGCGTGTGGCGTGCAGGCCTCCGCGTCGCGCTCGCTGTCGCGGCCGTCGCCGCGCTGGCGGCGGGGACCGTCGCGGCCGCGGCGACGCTGAGCTTCACGCCCGATTACGGTCCGGTGGGCACGGCCGTGACAGCCGAGGCCAGCGGGCTCACCCCGGGGGCGCACGTGACGCTGTCCTGGCAGACGGCGGATGCCGCCTGGCACGTGGACGGTGGGAACTTCCTGGGGGTCACCGCCAAGGAAGCCAGCATCCAGCTCGGCAGCGGCGTGGTCGCGGCGGACGGCACGTTCAAGGTCGACTTCACTGTTCCCGACGACTACGGTTACGTGCACAACGTGTTTGTGCTGGGAGCGGACGGCGCTCAGGTGGCGCGGCAAGGGTTCGTCGTCTC
>CAYOXR010000084.1:0-5704 GCA_964407955.1 uncultured bacterium
CAGGATGTTCTGGAGCAGCTTCCAGCCGCCACGAATGCCGGGATCGGTGAACTGGTGGTGGAAGCCGACCGGCGTGCTGAACACCAGGAACATCACGAAGGCCATGCGCGTCAGAAGGTCCGAGGCCAGCTCGCCTCCCACCTGCTTGGGGATGAAGGCGTACCAGGAAACGTAGGCGGGCAGGAGCCAGAAGTACACGATGGGATGGCCCGTGAACCAGAACAGCGTGCGAGCCAGCTGCGGGTCGACGCCGCTGATCCAGCCCGCCGACCAGGGGATGAGGAACACCACCACCTCGACGACGATGCCGAGGGACGCCAGCGCCCACATGAGCATCGTGGCGACCGACATGAAGGTAACGATGGGGGTCACCTTGCCGGGGTGATCGCGGCGCCAGCGCGCCCGGAGCCGGATCACCTCGAACGCGACCATCAGGCTGGCCACCACCACCAGCGCCAGGCCCGTGTAGAACCCCCAGCTTCCCTGCAGCGGCGGATAGAAGGTGTACATCACGGTGGCACTGTTGGACAGGATGGCGATGCCCGCCAGCACCAGGCCGAAGACCATCACGCCGTAGCTCAGCCACAGCCAGGCGACCGACGGCCGCACGTCGAGCTCGCGCGCCGGGAAGTAGACCAGCACCCCGCAGTTGAAGAAGGTGGTGAACACCAACGCGTTCAGCACGCCGTGGAGCGTGAGTCCCTCGTAGTAGGACTTCAGGAAGGGCAGGTAGCGGTAGAGGTTGACATCGCCGTAGTTGAAAGCCTGCAGCGGGCCCAACAGCGCCCCGACCAGCAAGGCGATCAAGCCGGTGATGAGGAACGCGCCGGTGACGCGCTTCTCGGGGCGCCAGGCGACCGCCGCCGTCGTCGTGGTGGAGATGGTGCCTACCGCCATGTCCCTCTCCTCCTCCCGTGCACGGCCGGCCGCCTCACGGCAGCCCCAGCTTCGCGCGCTCGGCATGGACGTCGCCAGCGCTCAGGCCCTGGCCGCGCGCCGCCGCGACGTCCGCGGAGGTGTAGGCCCGGTAGTCGGCGGGCAGGCCGGCGTCGTTGCCCCAGGCGTGCATCACGGTGTTCGCCAGGGCCGCCAGTTCGGCATTCGAGAGCTGGCCCCAGGCGGGCATGACGTTGTCGTAGCTCTGGCCCTCGACCGTGATCTTCCCCTGCAGGCCGTAGAGCAGCACGTCGATGAGGTAGTGCCGGTCGGCCCGGTAGAGGCTCGGGGCGTGGCGCGCCAGCGGCGGGAACGCGCCCGGATGCCCCTCGCCGTCCCCCAGGTGGCAGGAGGCACAGTTCGCGTCATACACCTGCGTGCCGTTGACCGCGGGCGCGGGCGCCTGAGCCCCGGCCGCTGCGGAGAGCGGCGCCGCTTGGCCGGCCGCAGTGCCGGCCGCCACCCTCTGCCGATACTCCGCGGCGGGCAGCACGTCGATGGCGCCGATCATGTCCTGGTGGTTGATGCCGCAGTACTCGTTGCACACCACGGGGTAGGTGCCGGGCTTGGCGAAGGTGTAGTCGAAGTAGGCCAGCTCGCTGGGGATGACCTCGATGTTCACCGCCGTCCCCTCGATCATGTAACCGTGCAGGACGTCCTTGCTGGTGACATAGAAGCGTGCGTGGGCGCCCACCGGAAGGTCGATGGTGGAGGGATTGAAGCTGAAGGCCTGAGCGACCACCCCCACCTGGAAGTCGCCGCTGGAGAGCTGCGTGACCCCCGGGTTGGCGAACAGCGGCACGCTGCCGATCTCGGCCGGCGTCAACCGCCCGCCTCCGTGAACGATGTGCGCCCCCTCGGTGATGAGCACGAACACGATCAGTCCCAGGAAGCAGAGCAGCATGACGACGCCGAACACGAACCAGCGGTTCTCCCAGCGAGCGATCGCCTGGTGTTGACGTTCGTCCACGGCCTCAGCTCCTCACCTGGCTGATGGCGAACACCAGGAACCACAGCCCGATGATGACGGCCGCCAGGAAGACGGTCACCGCCAGCGCTCCCCATGGCCTGTACTCGGTGTCGCGGCGGCCCTCGGCCCGCCCGCCCACGGCTGGCTCGTCGTCTCTCACACCCCACCTCCGGATCGACGCGGCTTGCGATTTAACGATCGCTTGGAAGGCAGCATAGCGAATCGCGGCGGCGAACCTTGTCGGGACATTTGTCCCGGCGTCCGGCAACGCCGCGCAGGCGAACCCGGCGGCCCGTCCTGATAGCGTGTGGTATGGCCGCTCCAGCCATCGTGATCGCGGGCGCCTCGGGCGTCATCGGGCGCCACCTGAGCGCCGCCTTCCGGGACGACTACCGCGTGACGGTGCTCACACGTCGCGTCGAGGGGGTCCACCCCGACTGGGTGACGCCGCTCGCCTGGCGCCCGGACGCTGCCCGCGCCGGCGACGAGGAGGCCCTGTCGCGGCTCACGTCGGCGCTCGAAGGCGCCGCGGCTCTCGTCAACCTCGCCGGCACCTCCATCGACGACGGGCGGCTCGGCCCGGCGCACGTCGACCGGCTGCTGGAGAGCCGGGTGGACAGCACCACCACGCTGGTGACGGCGATGCAGCGCTGCCGCGTGGCGCCGGGCGTGGTGATCCAGGCGTCGGGTACCGGCTACTACGGCCAACGCGGCGACGAGCCGCTCACGGAGGATGCCGGCCCGGGCAGCGGATTCGTGCTGACGCCGGTGCTGCAGGCCTGGGAGGCGGCGGCCGCGCCCGCCGCCGCCCGCTCGCGGCTGTGTGTGCTGCGCATCGGGGTGGTGCTGGCGCGCGACGCGCCTGCCTGGCAGAAGTTGCTGATGCCCACCCGGCTCGGCCTCGGCGGCAGGCTGGGACGCGGCACGCAGTGGTACGCCTGGATCCACGCCCACGACCTCAGCCGGGCGATTCGCTTCCTGGTCGAGAACGACGACTGTCACGGCACGTTCAACGCGGTGGCACCCGAGGCCGTCCAGCAGGCTCGGCTCGGCCGCGCGGCAGCGCGCCGTCTGCGGCGCCCGTTCTGGTTCCCCGTGCCCGCGTGGGCGTTGCGCCTGCTGCTCGGAAGGCTGGCCGACGGCGCGCTGCTGCAGAGCGCCCGCGTGGAGCCCGCACACCTTCTGCAGTGCGGCTTCCGCTTCGAGCGCGGCAGCCTCGAGGATGCCCTCGACGAGCTCCTGCCGCCGCGGCGCGCGCCGCGCCCATGACGCCGACGTGTCAGCCCTCACCACCGGCAACCCCACGAGACGTGCCGGCCGCTGCGCCTCGATGACCCCCCGGGCATAGCGCCAGGAAACGCCACAGCAAGTGCCGCGGACGCCGTGGGACATGCGCCTCTGGCGACCCCCAAGGCGCTACGCGAGGCTTGGGGCGAAGCCCGACGGCAAGCGTCATCCTTGGCCCGCAACCGGCCGCCGGGAGAGGAGCAGGCCATGGCCAGCGTGTTGATCGTGCACGCCTCCCGCGAGGGGCAGACGATGCGCATCGCCGAGCGCCTCGCGGACACGCTGCGCCAGGGCGGCAACGAGGTGCGCCTGGCCGCGGCCGAGCCCTTCCCCGGCGTAGGCGGCGTCGACGGTGTGATCGTCGCCGCCTCCGTGCATCTGGGCCGGCATCCGCGCTCGCTGGCGCGCGCCGTGCGCGCCCACCGCACCGTGCTCGAGCACCTGCCCAGCGCCTTCTTGTCGGTGTGCCTGGCGACCGCTTGCGGGGACCCCCTGCATCGCGCGGAAGCCGACGGCTACCTCGATGACTTCGTGCGCCGTACCGGCTGGCAGCCGGACATGGCCGCAAGCGTGGCGGGCGCCCTGCGCTTCAGCCGCTACGGCTACCTGAAGGCCCGCTTCGTGCGCGCCATGAGCAGGCGCGAGCGGCTGACGTCGGAGTTCGGCGTCGACCGCGAGTTCACCGACTGGAACGAGGTGCGACGCTTCGCCGAGGCGTTCGGCGCGCTGCTGGGCAGCATCCCCCGCCCGCGTTTCGAGCGCACCCCGCCCACGCTGCCCTGACGTCGGCCGGCGGCAGCGCCGCTGGTATACTCCGCCCATGTCCACGAAGCACGCCGCCGCCTTGACGCAGGCACGCGACGAGGCTCTCTTCGCTCTCGTCGACCGCGAGTTCGAGCGGCAGGAGAGCGGGCTCGAGCTCATCGCCTCGGAGAACTTCACCTCCAGGCAGGTGATGGAGGCGGTCGGCTCGGTGCTCACCAACAAGTACGCCGAGGGCTACCCCGGAAAGCGCTACTACGGCGGCTGCGAGGTCATCGACGAGGTGGAGACGCTGGCGATCGAGAGACTCAAGGCGCTGTTCGACTGCCGCTGGGCGAACGTTCAGCCGCACTCCGGGTCGTCGGCCAACCTCGCCATCTACTTCGCGCTCCTCACGCCCGGCGACACCGTTCTGGGCATGGACCTCGCCCACGGAGGCCACCTCACCCACGGCTCTCCCGTCAACTTCTCCGGGCGCCACTTCGCGGTGGTCGGCTACCCTGTCGACGCCGACAGCGAGCGCATCGACTACGAGCGTGTGCGCGCCCTCGCCCACGAGCACAGTCCCAAGCTGATCATCGCCGGCGCCAGCGCCTACAGCCGCGTCATCGACTTCGAGCGCTTCCGGACCATCGCCGACGAGGTGGGGGCCTACCTGATGGCCGACATCGCGCACATCGCCGGTCTGGTCGCCACCGGCCACCACCCCAGCCCGGTGGGTCACGCCCACGTCGTCAGCAGCACCACCCACAAGACCCTGCGCGGCCCCCGCAGTGGCATCATCTTCGGGAACGACGAGGAGATCGGCAAGAAGATCGACCGCATGATCTTCCCCGGCATGCAGGGCGGACCGCTCGAGCACGTGATCGCCGGGAAGGCGGTGGCGTTCTTCGAGGCCGCCCGGCCGGAGTTCAGGGATTACATCCAGACCGTGGTCGACGACGCCGCCGCGCTGGCCGCCGCCCTCATCGAGCGAGGACACCGGGTGGTCTCGGGCGGCACCGACAATCACATGTTCGTGATCGACCTGCGGCCCCTGGGCATGACCGGCAATACCGCCAGCAAGCGCCTGGGCGCCGCCGGCATCACCGTCTCCAAGAGCATGATCCCGTTCGATCCGGAGAAGCCCTGGGTGACCTCCGGCGTGCGCATCGGAACGCCCGCGCTGGCGACGCGCGGCTTCACTCCGTCCGACATGGCGACGGTGGCCGACCTGATCGACCGCGCGCTGCGCCTACCGGAACCGGCCGCGCTGCGCGACGAGGTCCGCAGCGTGGCGTCCGCCCACCCGATGCCCTGAGTGCAGCGGCGCGCAATGGCCGGCCCCGAGCGGCGCTGCCTGGCGGGCCTCAGCGGTGTCGGCGACGGTGCTCGAGCAGCGTCGAGAGGCTGACCCGCATGCGCTCGATGGCCCGAGCCAGCTGACCCAGCTCGTCGCGGCTCTGGAGCGACACCGGCTCGTCGAGGTCGCCCCGGCTGATGCGGTCGGCAGCCTGGAGCAGGTACTGAACCTTGCGGCGCAGCCCGCCGGTCAGGCCGGATGCCATCAGGATTCCCAGCAGCAACGGCACCAGTCCCACCAGCAGCACCATCTCGAAGGCGGTGACGAGGGACTTGTCGGCGCTGATCGGTGGGACGCCCACCACCACCGCACCGATCGCCTGGCCGCCGGTCGTGATGGGGGCGGCACGCACCAGCGTCGGCTCGGTCGCCTGCCCGAACAACGCCAGCAGCGACCTCCAGGTCTGG
>CAYOXR010000085.1:0-1637 GCA_964407955.1 uncultured bacterium
CGGGGTCCCGGCATCTCCACGTCGAGTCCGGCCGCCACGGCCGCAGCGCGGTCGCGGACCGCGCCCCAATCCGACACCACCAGTCCTTCGAAGCCCCACTCACGCTTGAGGATGTCGTCGAGCAACCGCGGGTGTTGAGAGCACAGCTCGCCCCCGACGCGGTTGTAGGCGCACATCACCGTCCAGGGGTGGGCGCGGGTCACGGCCGCCTCGAAGGCCGGCAGGTAGATCTCGCGCAGTGCGCGCTCGTCGACCTCGACGTCGATCGAATTGCGCTGGAACTCCTGATTGTTGAGCGCGAAGTGCTTCACCGACGCGCCCACCCCGCGGCTCTGTAGCCCGTCGATCCAGGCCACGGCGAGCTCGCCAGCCAGGTACGGGTCTTCCGAGAAGTACTCGAAGTTGCGGCCGCCCAGCGGGGTGCGCTTGATGTTGACGCCGGGTCCGAGCAGCACGTCGACGCCGAGCGCGGCCGCCTCTGCGCCGAGCGCGGCGCCGACCTCACGGACCAGCTCGACATCCCAGCTGGACGCCAGCGCCACGGCCGTCGGGAAGCAGGTCGCCGGCTCGCTCTCGCGCGTCATGGCCTTCTCGTCGGCGATGAAGCGTACGCCGTGCGGCCCGTCCGACATGCGGATCGGCTCGACGCCCGAATCCGGCAAGGGCACCGTGGTCCAGGCGCTCGCGCCCACCACCAGTGCCGCCTTCTCCTCGACGCTCAGCCGCTCGAGTAGCTCCTTGGGGTCCGTCACGGCGTCTCCTTTCGCGCCGTCGGCATGCGCGCGCAGCGCCCCGTGCGGGTGGCTGCGTCGGGCCGACGGGTCGTCATAGTCTGTCGGCGAGCGACCGGGCGCTGCGCTGTGCGCTCGCCAGCGGGTCGCGAGGGGCATCGTGCTCCACCACGTACCATTCGGCGCCCGCCGTGCGGCACGCCGGGAGCAACTCCTCCCACGCCAGGACGCCGTCGCCGACGTCCGCCCAGCCGACCTCGTCTACGTTCTCGCCGGGTCGTGCCACGTCCTTGAGATGCACGCGCGGACAGCGACCGGCGTGCTCGGCGAGGAGCGACGCGGGATCGTGTCCGGCGCGCCGAATCCAGCCGAGGTCGGGCTCCAGCCCAAGCTCGTCGTCGGCGGCGGCGTCCAACAACCAGGCCAGGCCGGTGCGGCCATCGACCGGAGTGAGCTCGAAGTCGTGGTTGTGGTAGAGGAGCCGAACGCCGCGTTCGCGACAACGCCGGCCGAGGGCGCCCAGCCGGCGCCCCAATGCCTGCCACGATCCCGCGTCGCGGCCGCGCAGCTCGGGCGGCAGCCACGGCACCACCACGGTGGCGTTCCCGACGGCGAGCTGGAAGCGGCACACGCCCGTGAGGTCGGCCTCCAGCGTGTCGAGCGCCACGTGGCTCGAGCACACGGTGACCCCGGCCGCCGCGACTGCCTCGGCGACTCGTTCGGCGTCCAGGCCGTGCGTTCCGACGGTCTCGACGCCGCTGTAGCCCGCCGCGGCGGCATGGCGCAGCTGGCTCGCGAACGGCAGCGCGAGGCTGCGCAGCGAGTACAGCTGCAGGGCCAGGCGCGGGATGCGAACGGGGGTCGCGCGGGAGTCGGTCATCACAGTCAGCTCACAGACGTCCAATA
>CAYOXR010000086.1:0-1955 GCA_964407955.1 uncultured bacterium
GCGCGCAGCCAGCTGGGTGCCAGCCTCGTCCAGATGGGGCGGGTCGAGGAGGGCACCGCCCTGCTCGACGAGACGATGGCCGGCGCGCTGGCGGGTGAAGGCAAGCGCCTGGACACCGTCGTCTTCACGAGCTGCAATACGGTCACCGCTTGCAACCGGGTGGCCGAGTTCGAGCGCGCGCTGCAGTGGATCCGCGCCGCGGCGGACTTCAGCGATCGCTATGGCTCTCCGCACGTCTACACGCTGTGTCGGACGCACCACGCCCGCCTGCTCTTCCTGGCCGGCGACTGGCAAGGTGCCGAGCGTCACTTCCAGGCCGCGCTGCGAGCCGGCCACGACGCCGCGGTGGGACGGCCGAGCGAGGCCACGCCGCCCGACGACGGCCTGGCCGGCAGGCGCGGCTTCCTCAAGGTGATGGCGCCGGACGCCGATCGCGCCGAGCTCACCGCGGGGCTGGGAAGCGACTACGAGACGCTCAAGAACCGCTACAAGCCGTACGCCTGCGGCGTGGTGACGCACGCGGCCATCGACGCCGCGATCGAAGCTCGAAACAGCGGCATCCAGGCAGAGCGCGTGAGGTCCATCCGGGCGCACGTCCACCCGCTGGTCGAGGAGCTTACCGCGAAGACCGACCTACGCCGGGGCCTGGAAGGCAAGTTCAGCGTCTTCCACTGCATGTCCGTGGGTCTGATCGACGGCCGCGCGGGCCCGCAGCAGTTCACCGACGCGCGCGTCGCCGACCCGGCGGTCGTCGCCCTGGCGCGGAAGACCGAGCTCGTCGTCGAGCCGGGCATGGGCGAGGAGTCGGTGCGGGTCGACATCGAGCTGGACGACGGCGAGCAGCGGAGCTTCTCGGTGCCGTCGGCCAGCGGCAGCCTCGAGCGGCCGCTAACGGACCGCGCCCTCGAAGAGAAGTTCACCATGCTGGTCGGCGAGTTCCGGGGAAGCTCCGAGGCGGCCTCGCTCATCGACGCGGTGTGGAGCATGGGGAAAAGAACCCGCGTGCGCGAGTTCGTGGCGCGGCTGCCAGCGCTCGCCGACGCCTGAGCCAGAGCGCCACCCCAGGCGCGCACGGGCTTGAACACCGGCCGCCGCGCTGGCCGGCCCGCCGGACACGCTCCGCGCCACCACGGCGATGCCGCCGACGCGCTATGGTCCAACGATGAGGCTTCCTGCGGTCGCGCTGACGCTGCTGCTTGCGGTCGGCAGCGCCGCTGCCCAGGCCCTGCCGCTGGGCGACGGTCACGTCACCGACCACCCTCAGGTCGGCAACGTCTACACCTGCGCGAGCAGTTTCCGAGGCGGTGGCGCGCGTCACGCCGGGCCGTGGATCCACGGCGCGACCTGGAGTCCGAGCCAGAAGCCGCACGTCATGGGCCGGGTGATGTGGCCGCAGGCGCGCTTCAGCCTCAGCCAGAGCGGCGGCGCCTACTACATGCTGGTCCAGCGCGACGTCCACGACCCGGCCACCGGGACCAACGTGCAAGGTATGTGCGTGTTGCGCACGGCGACGCCCGGGGACCCGACGAGCTGGCGGGCCTGGGACGGCAGCGGCTTCAACATGCGCTTCGTCGATCCCTACCGGGGCGCGACCATCGAGCCTGCGGCGCACACCTGCCGGCTGGTGTCACCCGGACAGGTCGGGGCGCTGACCTACAGCCTCACCTACAACACCTACCTGGGCGCGTTCCTGGCCCTGGGCGTGCGCGGCGACGGCTTCTACTACGCCCTCTCCAACGACCTCCTCCACTGGACCCAGCCCAAGCGCGTGATGGCCGCCGTGCAAGGCTTCGCCAACGGCGGGCAGACCCCCTACTACGCCTACCCGTCGATCGTCGATCCCGACTCTCAGTCGCGCAACTTCGACACCAGCGGTCGGACGCCCTACCTGTACTACACCCGCGTCAACAGCCTCGACCCGCTGAACTTCGACCTGCTGCGCGTGCGGGTGGCGT
>CAYOXR010000087.1:0-5107 GCA_964407955.1 uncultured bacterium
CCGGCACCAGCAGCATCAGCAGGGCGCGGAGGCGCGCCCAGGCAGCGACCCTACCCAGCAGCAGGCCGAGCCCGAAGTACCCCATCGCCGCCAGGAACGGCGCGAACGCGGTCCACCACAGGGGCACGTCGGGAAAGCTGGCTGCGTAGGTGGCGACGTCGAATGGCTCGGAGATCGCAACCAGCACCAGCATGGCGCCGGCGGTGGCGCGTTGCCGGCGCCGATCGCGGCGAGCCTCGGCCGCTCCCAGCCCCATGGCCGTCAACGCGATCAGCGTCGAGCGCACCGGCGCCAGCGTGAACCACGCTTCGTTGCTGGCGCCGGCGCCGGGCCAGCGCACCGCCATCACGAACATCAAGGTGCCGAGGAACAGCGCCACCACCTGCAACAGCTCCGCGCTCCTCACCCGCGCCGCCACCGCCGACAGCATGCTCATCGTGCCCCCCCGGCGGCGGACGCGAGCGGCGGCAGGGCGACCCACACCGCCTCGGGCCCTTCGGCAAGCGCCGTCCCGGGCGGCAGCACCGCGGCCAGCCGCGCCATCTCGGGCGGCCGCGCTCCCTCCTCGCCCGGAGCCGGCGTCAGCGACGCACCCGCCTGCAGGGCCGGCTGGCTCCCAAGACCCACCACGTAGACGTTCTGGAACGCCGTCGAACCGGCATTGAGCAGCTTGCCCCCCTCGAAGCGCAACGACGCCGGACGCAGCCACGACCGCGAGGCGAGCACCACGCCCTGCCAGCGCTCCAGGGCCACGTGGGTACCGGCGGCGTCCACACTGTAGAGCGCCGGCGTGAGCGGGCGCGCTGCGCCCGGCACGCTGACCGTCCCCGCCGGCAGAGTGATGCGCTCCTCGACGCCCAGCGCCAGCGCCAGCTCGCCGCCGCCCAGCATGACGGTGCGGTCGCCCGCCACCACGGCTGCCGGCGGTCTCAACAGGCGCCAGCCCGCCAGCGACACGATCAACGCCAGCGCCACCGCCGCCGCCGCCCCCGGGGTCCCCGCGAAACGCAACGCCAGCAGCGCGATCAGGGCATACGCCGCCGCGAGCGAAAGCACCAGCGGCTGCGGCGCCGAGCGCGGCGCCTTCACCAGCGGCGCGGAGGTCAGCGCCGTCACGAGCGCCGACCGATCCGGCTTCCGCCACGACCTCAGCGCCGCTTCGACGGCGGCCGGATCGTCGGCGACGATGCGCACCTCGCCGGCTCCCAGCCGGTCCGCGCCGGCACCGGCCAGTCGGCCGAGCCCGGCCTGGCTCGCCGGCAGCGTCCCGGCCAGCAGCACCTGGGCGCCGCCGGCCGCGGCCGCCGCTATCGAGGCGGTCTGGGGTGCGGCGGCGGTGCCGTCGAGCAGGAGGGTGGCCACCCCGTCGTAGGCCGCCACCCTTGCCGGCAGCTGCGACGCGGCCACGTCGACGAAACGGGCGTCTGCCGCGAAGGCGCCGCGCCATACGCCCGGGGCGGCGGACACCACCACCTGCAGCGGCCGGGCATCGGCGTCGCGGGCGCCCAGGCTCCCGCTCGCCAGCACACGATCGGTCGCGGACAAGGTCCAGCTCAGCGTCTGGAAGCGCGGCACGTAGACGTCGTCATCGAAGGCCGTGACGCCGCTGCCGCCAGGAACGGCCGCGGTGTAACGCACGATCCGCGGACCGGTCATCAGGGTGCCCTCGTCGATGCGCAGCCTCAAGACGCACGGCCCGGCGTCGCGCACCGTCACCTGCAAGGGGTTCCAGGCACCCGCCACCAGATTTCCCCCGAGTCCGAGCTCGACGCTGGCCTGCGCGCCCCCGGCAGGCTGCGCGAATCCCACCGCAAGCGCCCCCGCCACGGCCGCGAGCACCACCACGGCGACCGTGCCAGGGAGCCGCCGGAGAACGCCCCTGGCAAAGCCCAGCGCCATGCACGACGGCGCGTTCATGTGTCTGAAGTATACGAGGGCATCCCGCTCGGGCGTGCCGCCCGGCACCGGCGCCCCGGAGCGCTACGGTGCCGCGGAGGTGACCACCGGGACCGTAGACCTGACCACGATGGCGCTCACCACATGCCGCTCCGACGTGCGGTTGACGGCCTTCCCGTCGACCACCATCGTCGAGCTCGAGCCGCTGTCCAGGCGCATGGCGGCTCGCGCCCCGAGCTGGAGGAACAGCGGCACCAGGTCCGCGGCGCGCATCGACTCCGCGACCACCAGGAGCACGGTGCCATCTGGCTTCACGCCGATCGCCGACTGCTGCGTGACGGCGTCGAGGATGCGTTGCCCCTTGGGGAAGCCTTCACGCGTCGGGTCGTAGGCCGGCTGGCCGTTCTGCACCAGCATCGGGCCGGCCTCGACGGCGTAGGGAGCCGTCTCGAACGCCTGCGGCTGCAGGCTCAGATGCAGCGCCACCGGCGCGCCCGCGTCGACACGCGCCAACGCGCGCTTCTCCGGCGGGTAGACGAGCGCGAACCCCGACCGGGGGACGCTCCTGGGCCCGACCATGTTGCCCAGCACGACGCCCCGTTGGGCGGTGATCACGCCCAGCCTGGGGCCGCCCACGAGCGCGCCCGCCGCCGTCGCCACCCACACGCCGTCGCTCCCGCTATCGCCGACGTCGAGGTTGGAGGTGCCGACCTGCAACGACAGGTGGGCCTGATCGAGCCGGGCGATGATCGCGCCGCTCGAGCCGAAGGCCACCGCAGCGCGGTCCGCGGTGGGCAACGACAGGAGGCCGTAATCCACCCGCAGCAGACCCACCGCCGCGAAGGTGTGGGGGTCGAAGTAGCCGGCGTTGACGCCCGCCACGGCGCCAGCCGCGAGCTCGGTCAGCGTGCGCCCCCGGCCGCTGGTTCCCACCACGCGCAGCTCGGCATCCCCCGGCGCCACCGAGACGACGTGGACCACGCTCTTCCCCGAGCTCGAGGGGGCATTGAAACGGTGGTAGGTGACGCCGGGCGCGAGCGTCCGCTGAATCTCCGGAAGGTCGGCCTGCGTCTGCGGCACCACGTCCACCACCAGCCGCGCGGGGTGGCCGAGAGGGAACACCTTGTAGTGGAAGGCCGGTCCCGACACGCTTGCCTGCACGCCGCCCGGCTCCGGGTCGACCGTGACGTCCACCCCGCGGTACGGCTGCGGCGACTCCGCAGGCAACAACATCGGGGGCAGGTGCAGCTTGAGGGGGTTGCCCTTGGCCACGTCTCCTTCGAACTGCAGCCCGCTGAGGTCGCCCTCCGTCATGCCGCTGACGTCCAGCACGATGCGCACCTCGCCGTCGCCGCCGAAGCGGATGCCGTCGAGTCGCGGCAAGCGCACGCCCAGGGCGTCGAGGATCGAGCCATCGACGAGCACGCCGCTCGGGGTCACCTCGGGGGGGTCGGCCTTGACGCTGCCCAGCCAGCCGAGACCCTCGACGTAGGTGAGGGTGATGCCGCCGTAGCTGAGGGTCACCGCCCCATCGGATTGCGATACGGCGGCGCCGGGAAGACGGTACAGGGGAACCCCCTGCGCCACCACCGCGCCCACCGGGGCGACGAGGAGGAGCAGCATGATGAGGGGGAGAAGACGACGAGCCAGCACCTACATCCCGAGTCTTGCAAGTCCGGCCGCCCGGGAGATGAGACAAACTTCCTATGCCGGCCCTCGATTAAGCCGACCGACTCACAGCGAGTGGAACAGCTCCAACAGCGGCTCGACTCCCACCGGCGCGCCGAGGATGTGGGTGAGCCCCAGCTCGATGAGGTAAGCATCGACATCGAAGCGGTTGAAGGTGAGGGCGCCGACGCTCATCGCCCGGCGCCTGAGCGCCGACACCGGCTCGCCGACCAGGTCGAGGAGCGTGAGGTGCGGGCCCAGCAGGCTCGCCGGCACCGGCACCCCGGCGTCCAGGCGCACCAGCAGGTCGGCGCGCTCGAGCAGCGTGGGCACCAGCGGATCGTTCGCGGAGCGCGCCACCACGCCGGTGCCTGCCGCGAGCTCGGGCAACGCGCGCTCGGCATCGGCGGGGCTCCCGGCGAGCAAGGCGACCGACGCAGCGCCCAGGCTCGACAGCTCGCGTGCCACGCCTCGCGCTGCCTGCGAGCCCCCCAGCAGCACGACCTCCGCACCCTTGGCGTCCCAGCGCGAGGCCGCCAGCAAGGCCGCCGCCGCCCGGCCGAGGTTGTACTCGGCGATCACCCCGCCCGGCGTCACCGTGACGGTGTCGGCCCCACCGACCTCCTCGGCATCCAGCGACGACCGGCTCGCCAGTCTCAGAGCGTCGCCCTGGGCGTCGGGGTCCAGGATGAGCGCGCCCGCGAAGTCGAGGCGTTCGAGACCCCGGAACAGCCCGTCGACGGCGCCTCCGGCCACGGGCTGCAGGTGGAAGCGCGCCTGAGCGTCCCTGAAACTCGACAAGGCGTGTCGGATGTCCGGATCACCGCTCACGACGGCCACGAGATGCATGGAGCCCAGTATAGCCACGGCAGCCGGCATCGCCGCCCCTGGGGCCGGCGGGAGCACGTCTGACACGGGCCGCGCACCGCTGGCGCCGTGTTACAGTGGCGCATGGCCGGCTCGAGTCTCCGGTTGGATTGCGCCCGTACGCTCGCTCGCATCGCGCGCACGCTGCGGCGAACGCGTCGTTGACTCGGACCCGGCCCCAAGCTCCCCTTCTAGACGACCACGACCCCGCAGAGGTGCAGCATGCATGTTGTTCTCCCCGACGGTAAGCGCCTGGAGGTCCCGGCGCACGCCACCGGCGCAGACGTGTCACGCGCCATCGGTCCCGGTTTGGCGAAGGCGGCCCTGGGCATGGAGGTGGACGGTCGCCTCGGCGACTTGCTGAGCGAGGTGCCCGACGGCGCTCGCATCTCCGTCCTGACCAAGAAGGACCCCGCCGTCATCGACCTCATGCGTCACACCCTGGCGCACGTGATGGCCCAGGCGGTCACCGAGTACTTCGTCCAGCAGGGGTTCGACGCGAGCGCGGTACGCATGGGGGTAGGGCCGGTGATCGAGGACGGCTTCTACTACGACTTCGACCTGCCGCGGACGCTGACGCCCGACGACCTCAAGGCCATCGAGCAGATCATGCGCCGGATCGTGGCCGACGACCTGCCGCTACGCAAGTACGCGCTACCGCGTGCACAGGCGCTGG
>CAYOXR010000088.1:0-4962 GCA_964407955.1 uncultured bacterium
CGTAGCGTGCCGGACGGGGTTGGAGTGAAATCATGATACTGATCGTCACGCAGGCCAAGGGCGAGCGAGCCAGCAAGGCCGATCTCGAGCTGGTGCAAGCCGCGCGCGACGTGGGCGAGGCGCTGCAGCTGCGGGTTGCGGCGGCGGTGCTGGGCGGCAATACCGAGCCCTGCGCGCACGACCTGGCGCGCTTCGTGAGCAACGTCTACAGTGTGGCTTCGCCGGAGCTGGAGCCGTTCCGGGCGGAGCCCTACACCAGCGCCGTGCAGGCCCTGGCGACGGGGCTCGGGGCGAAGGTGGTGATGGCCTCGGCATCCAGGTCGGGGCTGAGCTTCACGCCGCGGCTGGCGGTGCGCCTGGCGGCGCCGCTGCTGGAGGACGTGATCGCGCTGTCGCAGGCGGACGGCAAGCTTCTCGCCACGCGCTTCACGTACCTGTCGCGCGTCACCGAGACGGTGCGGGCGGAGTCCCTGCCGGTGGTGGTGAGCGTCAAGCCGAACGTGTTCACCGTCGCCGAGCCGGCGGACAGCGCCGGCAGCGTGGAGGCGGTCGACGCCAGCGTCGGCGAGAGCGACGGGCGCGTCCGGAGCAGCGATCGGCAGAGCGCCCAGGGCGGCCGCGTGGCCCTGGAGGACGCCCGCATCGTCGTCACCGGCGGACGCGGCGTGGGTGATGCAGAAGGCTTCACGCGGCTGGTGGAGCCGCTGGCCGACGTGCTCGGGGCCGGTGTGGGCTCGACCCGTGCCGTGGTCGATGCCGGCTGGCGCCCGTACGCCGAGCAGGTGGGCCAGACGGGGAAGACGGTCACGCCGGACCTCTACCTCGCGCTGGGCGTGTCGGGCGCCGTTCAGCACTTGTCGGGTATGAACCGCTCGAAGGTGATCGTGGCCGTGAACAAGGATCCCGACGCGCCCATCTTCAAGGTTTGCGACTATGGCATCGTGGGCGACGTGAACGAGGTCGTGCCGCCGTTCACGGATGCCGTGTCGGAGCGTCACGGCTAACGTGGCACGGCCGGACTCCAGCGCACCCGCACCCACGGGTGGCTCGCACCGCCAGGACGCCACCGCCAAGCAGCCGGTCGCCGCCGCGGTGCGACGGGCCGGCAGGTCCGATCTGGACGTGCTGACGCGTCTCGAGAGCAGCTTCCCGGGCGACCGTCTGGCGCGCGGGTCGCTGGCGCGTCTGTTGGGTCGCAACAGTGCCGAGTTGTGGGTCGCCGAGTCCGGCGGCGAGGTCGTGGGCGACGCGGTGGTGTTGTTCCGCAAGGGCTTCGCGTCGGCGCGCCTGTACTCGCTGGTGGTGCGGCCCGAGAGCCGCGGGCGTGGCGTGGCGCGGGCGCTGCTCGCGCAAGTCGAGGAGGGCGCGCGCGAGCGCGGCGCGGTGGCCGTTCGCCTGGAGGTGCGCGAGGACAACAAGCCCGCCATCGCGCTGTACCGCAAGTGCGGCTACGAGGTCGTCGGCCGCACGTCGGACTACTACGAGGATCACTCCGACGCCTTGCGCATGCAGAAGCGCTTCGCGTCCGGAGGGGCCACGCTGCTCGGAGTGCCGTACTACCCGCAGTCGCTGGAGTTCACCTGCGGTCCCGCGTCGCTGATGATGGCGATGCGCCACCACGGTTACCCGGTGCCCCTCGAGCGCTGGCTCGAGCTGGCACTGTGGCGCGAGGCCACCACCATCTTCATGCTCTCTGGCCACGGCGGGTGCAGCGCGCACGGTCTGGCGGTCGCCGCCCTGCGTCGCGGTTTCCAGGCGACGGTCGTGACGAGCGACGCGGACGTCCCCTTCCTCGACTCGGTGCGCACCGAGGACAAGAAGGACGTGATCCGCATCGCGCACCACACCTTCGAGCGCGACCTCCGCGACCAGGGTGGGCGGCTCGAGCTGCGCGACTTCGACGACGGCGACGTGGTCGCTGCCCTCGAGAACGGTGCGCTGCCCCTGGTGATGCTGTCCGGCTACCGGCTGTACGCCGAGAAGGTGCCGCACTGGGTGGTGTTCACCGGATTCGACGCCGAGCACCTGTATCTGCACGACCCCTACATTCCCGAGGGCGCGGGCCGCGCCGACAGCGTGCACCTGCCGTTGCGACGCGACGCCTTCGAGGCGGTGAGCCGCTTCGGCAAGCGCCGCCACCGCTCCATGGTGCTGGTCGAACGCTGGGGAAAGGTCAGCCGCCGGCCAGATAGCGGATGATCTCCTCGTAGATCTCGGGGTTCGCCTGGTCCTCCTCACCGGAGGCGATGGTGGGGTTGTCGTTCACCTCGATGACGGTGTACTCGCCGTCGATCTCCTTGATGTCCACGCCGTACAGGCTCTTGCCTACCGCGTCGGCGGCGGCAAGCGCCACCTCGAGCAGCCGCGGCGCCGCGGCATCGCGGGGCACGCCCTCCACGCTCGCCCACTCGCCGGCCTCGGTGCGGTCCATGGTGCGCCACGTGTGCGGCGCGAAGCGGTACTTCACCACCGCCAGCACCGCACCGTCGAGGGTGATGACGCGCCAGTCGAAGTCGCTGGGAAGGTACTGCTGCACCACCAGGCGGTCGGCCCGGCGCAGGAAGCGCTTGCCGACCTTCACGAAAGCCTCCGTGCTGGCGACCTTGTCGACGTAGAGGCTGAAGCTGGAGTTGGGAGCCTTCAGGACCAGCGGCGTGCCCAAGCTGTCGAAGAGCTGCTCGGCGTTGCCGGGTTGCACCTCGTCCTCCTCCAACACCCGCGTTTCCGGGATGGGCACGCCGGCGGCCCGCATGCGCGCGTACATGTTGACCTTGTCGCAACAGATGCGGATCGACTCGGCGTGATCCAGCACCCGGATGCCGTGCAGCTCGGCCGCCCGCGCCACCACGTAGCTGGTGTTCAGCGGGTCGGTCAGGGCACGGATCAGCAGACCGTCATAGTTGCGGAGGTACTTGAGCTCGTCCTTGAACAGGAAGTCCAGCTCGTGGCCCAGCTCGAAGGCGGCCAACCGGAAGTTCGTGAGGGCCGTCAACTCGACCGACGAGCGGATCGTGTAGCGCTCGGCGAAAATGGCTAGTCGCGCCATGTCCCGGCCGTCTCGACGAGGTCGAGCTCCTCGGCTGACAGCTGCCCCAGCGGCAGCGGCATGATCGCCGAGAGCAAGAACGCCTTGGGCGTCACGATCACGCGAACGCGCGCCAGCGGCATCCGGAAGGCCTGGAACACGGCCTCGGCGAACGCCTCGTACTCCGGCACCAGCGTGCGGCCGAGCACGCATCTCACGACGTCCACGCGGTATTCCTCGGGAAGCTCCTGGCACAGCGCCGCGTACTTGCCGGTGTAGGTGAGCCCGTTGCGCCGGTCGAGCACCTGGTGCTGGTCGACCAGGAGCTCGCCGCGACTCGAGAAGGGGTTGACCGGGTACGCCATCATCGGCGGCGCCGGGAAGCGGTTGGTCGTGATGTGGCAGACGGGAACGTCCAGCTCGGCCAGGCGCGCCTTCTCCATGGCGATCGGCACCACGTAGGCGTCCAGGGCGTCGCCGGTGGTGGGGATGATGCGCAGCCCCCGCAGCTTGGCGTCCAGCGAGCGGTAGTAGCCGCTCGACAGGTAGCCGTAGTCGCCGTCCATGTTGGCCAGCTCGGCGCCCAGGACCTCGGGCTCGAGCTCGAGCAAGACACTCCTGGCCGATGTCACGTCAGCGCTGCAGTGCCGCCACGCCCGGCAGCGTCTTCCCTTCGAGGAACTCGAGCGCCGCGCCTCCGCCGGTCGAGATGTGTCCGATACGGTCGGCGAGGCCGGTGGCGTTCACGGCTGCCACCGAGTCGCCGCCACCCACCACCGTGAACGCGGGCAGCTCCGCGACCGCCTTCGCGACCGCCACCGTGCCGGCGTCGAACGGTGGCGTCTCGAACACCCCGAGTGGTCCGTTCCAGAACACCGTGTGGACACCCTCGAGCGCCTCTCGGATGGCCTGCACCGAGCGGGGGCCGACGTCCAGGCCGAGCAGGCCGTCGGGGATGGCGTCGGATGGGTGCACGGACGTCTGCGTACCCTCGCGGATCTCGCTGGCGCACACCGAGTCCTCGGGGAGAAGCAGGATCACGCCGGCATCGTCGGCCTGCTTCAGCAGGCGCCGCGCTGTATCGAACTGGTCCTGCTCGACCCGCGAGGCGCCGACCGAGCCGCCCCGAGCGGCGATGAAGGTGTAGGCCATCGCGCCGCCCACCAGGATCTTGTCGGCGACCTTGATGAGGTTGTCGATCACGCCGATCTTGTCCGAGACCTTGGCGCCGCCGAGGATGACCGCAAACGGGTGCTCCGGCCGGTCCAGCAAACGGCCCAGGGACTTGAGCTCCTGCTCGAGGAGGCGACCGGCCGCCGCCGGCAGCAGCCGGGCCACACCCTCGGTGCTGGCGTGTGCACGGTGCGCGGAGCCGAATGCGTCGTCGACGTAGACGTCCGCATAGCCGGCGAGGATGCGTGCCAGCCCGGCATCGTTCTTGGTTTCGCGGGGATCGAAGCGGGTGTTCTCGAGAAGCGTCACCGACCCGTGGGGGGCGCCCGCCACGAACTCCTGCTCCTCCTTGGCGGCAGGACCATCGCAGGCGAGGTAGCGGATGTCGGTTCCCAGCAGCTCGCCCAGTCTGGCCGCCACGGGACGCATGCGCGCGCCCTCGTCCACTCCCTTGGGGCGGCCGAGGTGGCTCATGAGGATCAACGTCGCGCCTCGACTCACGAGCGCCTCCAGGGTGGGCAACGCGGCGCGGATGCGCGTGTCGTCCCCGACGCGCCCGTCCTTCACCGGAACGTTGAAGTCGACACGCACGAGAACGCGCTTGTCCTTGACGTCGAAGTCCTCCAGGGTGGTGAGCATCCTTGCTCCTTCGCGTCCGAGGTGCCGGCGTGCGGGGGCGCCTCGGCAGTTCTGCACGCCGGCGTCGCCCCCCGGGCCGACGCCGGCGTCCCGGGTCAGGGCCGGCCTAGAGCTTCGAGCCCATG
>CAYOXR010000089.1:0-4579 GCA_964407955.1 uncultured bacterium
CGGCCGCCGCTTGACGTTGTGGGCCGCTAGGCGTGCGCCCCGGCCTGCTGGAGGTCGGGGCGCACGCTCACACGTCACGGGGCCGGCGCGGCGCGTCACAACACCTGCATCACGTAATGATCCGTGGCGCGCTCCAAGCCATCCAAGTCCGCCACGTACACCCCGCGCGTGCCCTCCAACGCGCCATCCTGCCGCAACTCACCCAGGATGCGCGTGATCGTCACGCGACTCGAGCCCGTCAAGTCCGCCAGATCCTCATGCGTCAACGCCAAAGGCAGCTTCACGCCCGCCCCCGCAGCCCCCGGCAACGCCGCATCGCTCGGCTGCCCGAACTGCCGCGCCAAACGCAAGAACGCTCGCGTCACCCGCGCCCCCACCGGCATCTCCGCCTCATCCAACATCTCCCGGCTACGCCGCAACTGCCGCGCCAAGCTCCTGAGCACGTAATCCCGCAACCCGCGATCGTTCATCGCCTGCCCCGGATCGATCGGCGTCAAGCACGCATCATGCACCGCGATCACCGTCTCCGCATGCCGACCGCCATCCAACGCGCTCAACCCCAACACATCCCCCGCACCGTACAAGTCCGCGATACGATCCCGCCCCAGACTCGTCGGCACCACCGCCTTCAACACCCCGAAATTCACCACGTACAAACTGCTCGCATCCCGATCCGCCTCGAACAACACCTGCCCCGGCTCCAACGTACGCGTCGGCAACGCCAGCGTCTCGGGCACGGGGGCGGCGGGCTCACAGTCGGAAGGATGAACCGTTTCGGTCTTGAGGGCGGACATGGATGCCTCCCTTGCTGGGCGTCCGGGCGCTTGAGGCAGGCGCACCGGCTGCCCGCTGACGGATGCTCGCGCTAGGGGAACGTGCGCGACAAGCGGTCGAGCGCGTCGATCGCCGGCGCATAGTTCGGGTCCGCGGTACGCGCGGACCGGTAGTTCGTCTCGGCCTCACTGACGTTCCCCAGCTTCTCGTACACCTGGCCGAGGCGGTAGAACGCCTCGACGTACGCCGGCGACCCGGGGCGAACACCGCCGGAGTCGGTGGCGTCGAAGACGTCGATCGCCCGGTTGAGCTTCTGGATCGCATCCTGGTAGCGGCCGAGATAGATGAGGATGCGACCCTGGTCCAGCAGTGGCCACATGCTGGTCTTGCCCTGCTCCGTGCCCGCCGCGTCCTGGAACGCCTGCAGCGCCTGATCGAAGGCGCCGGCCTGCCACGCCACCCGACCCCAGTCCATGGCGTAGGTGTAGTCCTGCGTTTGTGTGAACGCGGACTGCATCGCCGTCAGCGCCGAGCTGGGATCTCCCTGCGCCGCCTTCAGCAGCCCGCCCAGATGGAGCAGCTTGGGATCGGTCTGGCTCGAGGCCAGCTTGTCGGCCGCGTCGAGCTGCGTCTTTGCGGCATCGAGGTTGCCCGTCAGGTACAGCGCGTCGGCGTACAGGTAGTGGGCTTCCGAGCGATCGGGGTAGGTCTTGATCAGCTCGGGGCCGTTGAGCTGGGCCGCCGAGTTGTAGTACCCGCGGTCCAGCAGGTCCTGCATCTGGCTGAAGGCGTCCTGTGCGAACGCCAGCGGCAACAGCAAGGCGATGAGGACCGGCGCGAAGCGGAGCACGGCAACACCATAGCGCGGCACCATGAGGATTGCTTAACGAACGATGTGCTGGACGAGCCAGGTCAGCCCGTCGCGTGCTCTGTCCGTGAGCGTTGCGACGGCCCGCGCGTCGGGCGGCGCGGCGGCCATCGCCACCGCGGCGAGGCCGTCGGCGTCGACCGGCCGCGTGAAGGCGGGCGCGCGCGCGTCGGCGAGGAAGCCGGCCACCTTGGGGTCGTAGACAAGGCCCGCGAAACCGACGCCGCGAATGGCGGCGAAGATCAGTCCGTGCAGCCTCACCGACAACACGTAGCGAGCCGAAGCGACGTGCGCCAGCGCCTCGCCCGGGCTGTCCGCCCGCCACGGGGCGAGGCCCAGCGCAACCGCGAGCTTCGCAACGGCGGCGGCATCCTGACGCTCGTGGAGCGCGAGCAGCGCCAGGGGCACGCCGCGCTCTCGCAGCCTTCGCCCCGCCTCCAGCAGGGCGGTGTTCAGGTCGTCATGACCGGCGCGGGGGATCAGCAACACGGGAGCGGCGCTCGCCTCCGCGTCCGCCGACGCGCCGGCGTCCGCCGCCGTCGGCTTGGCCGGGCGCGCGCTCAGCAGCAGTGCCGGATCGCCCACCAACGATGCGCTCAAACCGAGCCCGCCGAGCAGGGCGACGGAGGCGCTGTCGCGCACGGCGATCGGCACGCCGGACAGCGCCCTGGCCACACGCCGCGCGCCGGCCTCGCTGAGAGGGCCCGCGGACTGCGCGTAGACGCACGTGCGCTTGCCCAGGCGCCGCGCCAGGCGGATCACGCCCAGGTAGTACGCCAGGCTGCGCGTGCTGGTGACGTCCTGCAAGAGGCCACCGCCGCCGGACACGAGCGCGTCGCTGCTCACAAGGCCGCTGACGAGCCCCCGGTAGCGGTCGACGGCGCGCAGGTCGTGCATCGTGCGGGTCGCCGCGGGGTTGCCGGAGAGGACGCACAGGTCCGCGCCGCGCTCGCGGAGTCCGGCCGCCAACCCGGCCAGCACGGCCTCGTCACCGAGGTTGCCGTAGCCGTAGTAGCCGCTGATGAGGACGCGCACCGCAGGTGGCCGGCGCTCAAGGAGCGTCGTGACGCTCGGCGCCGGCGAGCCAACTGCGGCCGAGAGCGATCACCGCCCGGGCGATCGGGACGAGCAGCAGGCCGATGACCAGTCCGATCCCCAGCGCGATGCCGGTGCGCTCGGCGGAGATCACCAGCGGGGTGTGATAGTGGCTGAACGTGTTGAGGATGCTTGCCTGCGCCAGCACGCCGACCGTGAGCAGCAGGCCCCGCAGCCACGCCGGCCAGGCGGGGAAGGCGAAGGCGAGGACGGCCAGCGGGTGGCCGACGAGCTCCTTGAAGCGCGGCCGCACGAACATCTGTGACAGCCATTGGCGGATGACCAGCTCGACGTGGGAGGCGCCGATGACGGGCGTGTTGCCGCGTCGCAGGAAGGCGTAGCCCAGCGCGGCGACCAGGACCAGCCCCAGGACCACGTGCGAGACGCGCACCTCGGCGTTCCAGAAGTCGCGCACCCAGGCGGCGGGCCGCCGGTAGCGGAGCGCGTACTGGAGCAGGAACAGCGCGGGTGGCACGACCAGCGTCGCGCCAACGCCGCGGAACGGATGGATGGCCAGCATCGTCGTGCGGTCGCTGCCCACCGCCGCCAGCAGCGCCGCTCCGCAGACGCTCACGAACGTGGCGAGCACCACGCTGGCGACGTTGCGACGCAGGTGGCCGTAGCCCAGCACAGGGAAGGCCAGCGCCGCCATCAACGCCAATGCGTCCCAGCTGAGCCCGCCGGCCGCCAGGCCCAGGGCGGCCACGAACGCGGCCACCAACACCCCCCACACGCCGGGGTAGAGGCCCACCAGCAGCAGCACGCCGGAAACCGCACCAACGCCGGCGAGCGCTCTGAGCAGGCGGCTGGTCCGGTAGTGGAAGGTCTGCGCCTGCAACGGGGCCACGGTGTATCCCGCCTGGCGCAGGGCGGTCGCCAGCCCCCCCACCAGCTTGTCGGTGTTGGCCAGCATGTCGCCCTGGTCGGTGGTGGTGTAGGGGCGCAGGTACAGCAGCCGGATGTTGCGTTCGTTGACGGCCAGCATGTACTTGTCGACAAGGTCGCTGGGGCTGAGGCGACGGTCGATGTAGTCCTGGTTGAACGACAGGAGCCTCACGGTCGGAACCTTCTCCAGCAGCGCGTCCAATCCCTGCTGCGGCGTGCCTTCGATGAGGGCCGTGAGGTAGGGCTGCGACGCCCTGACCAGCGGCGCCAGCGAGCCCGGATAGCCGGCGACCTGCGTTCCGGCGTAGATCAGGTAGCGCGCCTGGCGCGGGAAGTCCTGGCCCGGGTTGAGCAGCCGGTAGGGTGCGTTGCGCGGCCGGTAGGCCACGGTGAAGCCGGCAGCCGACCAGGCCCGGATCTCGGCGAGGTCGGGGCCGGCCGGCAGGCTGTTGCGCACGTCGCCCGGATAGACGTACCAGGTCCTGCCCCCGAAGCTGACCGTGGCGGGCGTCGGGATGTTGTCACGCAGCAGCGCGTCGAGCGCGCCGGGCACGGTTGCCGAGACGAGCGTGGCGTTACCCGGGACGTCCGGCGGCGTCTCGCCCCTGGCCGCGGCCTGTCCGCGCGCCTCGCTGCCGAGCAAGGCCACCGCACGGTCCTTGGCGACGAGGCTGGCGATGGTGTCCTCGTAGACCGCCACACCGGTGAGGCCGAGCTTCTGGTAGCGCTTGGCCAACGCCATGGGCGTGGTGCCGAGCTCGCTGGCCTGGGTGTCGAGCGCCTGGGTGTCCATGACCAACGCGACGCGCTCGCTCACACCTTCGGCGCGGATGCGGCGCGTGACCAGGATGCCGGCAGGGATGAGGCTCAGGGCGATCAGCAGCCACAGCAACCGGCGCATCGTCGGTGTCAGCACGGCGTCAGCCTCCGTTCCGGCCGACGAGGGTGCGGCCGACG